>NZ_JBHYVB010000059.1:0-49431 GCF_042750115.1 Streptomyces sp. NPDC059455 | reverse complement strand
CGCCCCCCCAAAACACCCCCGGCAAAAAATAAAAAGGCCCCGTCAACCCGCCCGGGGGGGCCGATACCCCGTCCACCCCCCCCCCCTCGTGGAGGGCTTGCGCCGGGCGCCGTGAGCGGCGCCGTCAGCGCTCGTCGTCCCTGCGGGCCTCGGCCTCGGCCTGCTTGGCCTGCACCTCGGGGTCGAGGGCGTTCTGGTCGCTGCCGTCCACCGCCGAGAGCCGCTCGCGGTCGCCCACCTCGGTCGCCGCCGGGGGCTCGACCAGCCAGTCGGGGTTGGCCTGCTTGTCCCACCACTTCCACGCGGCGTAGACGCCCGCGCCGACCAGCCCGATGAAGGTCGCCCGCTTGGCGAAGCGGGCGGCCCGGGCCCGGCGGCGGTGCTTCCGGGCGAGTTTCTCGATCTCCGCGGCCGTCACATGGGTGCGCAGCGCCGCGATGGCCGCCGCCGTGCGGACGGTCGCCTCTTCGCGCGCCGGTCCTGCGGCGGCGCGCACCCCGGCCATCGCCTGCTCCACCCGCGGTGCGGTGTAGTCGGCGGCGTGGCGTGCCGCCTTACGGGTCCGCTTGGCGGCCCGTGTGGCGGCCTGGTCCACCTTCGGCGGCAGGGTGCCGCGGGCCTGGTCGAGCCGTGGTGCGATATGGGCGTGGTACTGAGCACCGGCCGTGCACCGGGCCTGGTGAGCCGCGGTCGAGACCTTGGGCGCCAGCCGGACGCGGGCTTCGTGCGCGTAGCGCGTCGCGGTGTCCTTGGCCGTGCCGGCATAGGGCGCCACCGCCTCCGCGGCGTGCAGGACGCTGCCCTTGGCTGTGCCGGTCGCGGCTCGCACGCTGTCAATGCGGGTCACGGGATCCTCCTCCTCGGTGGCGTGGTCATGCTCCGGGGTTCAGAGTCGTGCGTTCTTGTTGCGCGCTCTATTTGCCCAGTTTCGTGTTTCCATCCCAAGAAAGATCATGCCTGTTTGTGGAGATCATGCCCGTTCGAAGCTTGGCCAGCATGCGTGGTCGGGCATCTGGGTCATAGGGAGGATTCTCGGGGAAACCACGCGGATCGGCACGCCCGGCGCCGCCTCAGCGGCTACTCGTCCGCCTTGCGTCCGTGCGAGGATCAGGAGACGTAAGTGAAGACGATGGAAGGTTGATCGTGGCCGAGCAGCTATACGCCACCCTGAAGACGAACAACGGCGACATCGTGGTCCGGCTGCTGCCGAACCACGCGCCCAAGACCGTCAAGAACTTTGTCGAACTGGCCGAAGGCAGTCGCGAGTGGACCCACCCAGCCACTGGCAAGAAGGCCAAGGAGAAGCTCTACGACGGCACGGTCTTCCACCGGGTGATCAGTGGCTTCATGATCCAGGGCGGAGACCCGCTGGGCAACGGGACCGGTGGTCCCGGCTATGAGTTCGGCGACGAGTTCCACCCGGACCTGGCCTTCAACAAGCCGTACCTGCTGGCGATGGCCAACGCCGGCCCGGGCACCAACGGCTCCCAGTTCTTCATCACGGTCTCCCCGACCGCGTGGCTGACCGGTAAGCACACCATCTTCGGCGAGGTCGTCGACGAGGGCAGCAAGAAGGTCATCGACGCGATCGCGGGCACCGCGACCAACCCGCGCACCGACCGTCCGCTTCAGGACGTCGTGATCGAGTCGGTCGTCGTGGAGACGCGCGAGGGCTGAACCCGTACGGGAACTTTCATGCCCCGCTTGTCCGTGTGAACAAGTGTCCGTGTGAACAAGCGGGGCGGGGGAACGCCCGATCAGAAGTGGACAAGGGGCGAGGGGACACCATGGAGGACCAGGCGGTCTGTTGCTACCGGCACCCCCAGCGGGAGACCGGCATCAGCTGCACCCGCTGTGAGCGCCCGATCTGCCCCGAGTGCATGATCAGCGCGTCTGTGGGGTTCCAGTGCCCCGAGTGTGTGAGCGGACGGGCGTCCGTCGGGTCCGGGGCCTCGGCCGCCGGTCCCCCGCCGCGCGCCGCCCAGCCGCGCACCCTGGCCGGCGGCACGATGGCCTCGGACCCCCGGCTGATCACCAAGATCCTGGTGGCCATCAACATCGCGGTGTGGCTCGTCGCGCTGTCCGTGGGCGACCGGCTGGTGAACGATCTCGATCTGGTAGGCCGGGCCTACGACCCCGGCACGGTACAGATCGTCGGCGTCGCCGAGGGCCAGTGGTGGCGCCTGGTGACCTCGGTCTTCCTCCACCAGCAGCTGATGCACATCGCCTTCAACATGCTCTCGCTGTGGTGGATCGGCGGTCCGCTGGAGGCCGCGCTCGGCCGTGTCCGCTTCATCGTGCTCTACATGCTGTCGGGGCTGGGCGGCAGTGCGCTGTCGTATCTCCTGGCCGCGCAGAACCAGCCGTCGCTGGGCGCCTCCGGCGCGATCTTCGGCCTGCTCGGCGCCACCGCCGTGCTGATGCGTCGGCTGAACTACGACATGCGGCCGGTCATCGCGCTGCTGGCGCTGAATCTGCTCTTCACCTTCACCTGGTCCGGCATCGCCTGGCAGGCCCATGTCGGCGGCCTGGTCGCGGGCACGGTGGTGGCGTACGGGATGGTGCACGCGCCCCGGGAGAAGCGGGCGCTGGTGCAGCGGGGGACCTGCGTCCTGGTGCTGCTCGCGATCGTCGCGATGGTGTGGATCCGGACGGTGCAGCTCACCGGCTGAGGTCACCGGCTGAAGCTACCGGTTGAGTCACCGGCTGAAGCTCATCGGCTGAGCGGAGCGGCCGACCGATGAGCGGTCGGCCATAGGCCACCTGGGATGAGCCGGACCCGGTCAGTTGTCCACAGCGCGTGGCGGATCTTACGTAACCTGTGGAGAACTTGCGTACGCCCCCCGACTGACCTGCGTTTTCGCAGGAAGGCGGGGGTGTGAACGATCGAACAGACGCCCGCCACCGGTCACACCGGCGTCAACACGGCAGAGGTTATCCACAGATCTTCTGAGTTTTCCCCGGCTGTGGATAACTCTGTGGACAACCTGGGGACGGGCGTGCGGACCGCCGGGTTACTTCCACTGGGTGGAGACGACGAACCCCGCGGCGATGAAGCCGAAGCCGACCACGATGTTCCAGTTGCCCAGCGATTCGACCGGCATGTCACCCGTGGTCACGTAGAAGATGACGATCCACGCGAGGCCGATCAGGAACATGGCCAGCATCAGCGGTGCCACCCACCGGCGGCCGCTGTTCAGACTGATGCTGGCTGCCTGCTTCGCCGGCGGCGGCGTGAAGTCGTCCTTCTTGCGGATCCGTGACTTCGGCACGAGGAACTCTCCTGTCGATGCGCTGCGTGACCGCGCGGGGATGTGTACGGACGGCGCCGGGGCGGGACAGCGACGGGTACCACGTCCCTCCCCCACACGTCCGTTAGCGTAGTCCTTCCGCGGCGTCGTAAGGAGTAAGGGTACGTTGAGCAATTCCGCTGACTCCCCCACCCCGGCGTCCCGCCGCCCCCGGTTCCGCCCCGTACGGCTGCTGACCGGAGCGGTCTTCGCGCTGGCCGGAGTGATCTTCTGGACCAGTTTCAACACGGCCCAGGGCACCAATCTCCGCAGTGATGAATCGATGCTGCGGCTCTCCGATCTCATCCAGGAGCGCAGCCGTAAGAACGGCACCCTGGACGACAGCACCGCCAAAATACGCTCCGAGGTCGACGCCCTCGCCCGGCGGGACAACGGCAGCACCCAGGCCGAGCGCCGCAAGCTGGCCGAGCTGGAGGAGACCGCCGGCACCAAGAAGCTCACCGGCCCCGGGCTCACCGTCACCCTCACCGACGCCCCGCCGAACGCCACCCCGCAGATCCCCGGCGTCCCGGATCCCCAGCCCAACGATCTCGTCATCCACCAGCAGGATCTCCAGGCCGTGGTCAACGCGCTGTGGCAGGGCGGCGCCGGAGGGATCAAGGTCATGGACCAGCGGCTGATCTCCACCAGCGCGGTGCGCTGCGTCGGCAACACCCTGATCCTCCAGGGCCAGGTCTACTCGCCGCCCTACAAGGTCACCGCCGTGGGTGACCGGGACAAGCTGGACGCCGCCCTCGCCGCCTCGCCCGCGATCCAGAACTACCGCAGCTATGTCGACGCGTACGGCCTCGGCTGGAAAGTCGACCAGCACGACACGGTGACTCTTCCCGGCTACTCCGGCACAGTGGATCTGCACCAGGCACAGCCCATCGGATAGCACCGGCGGACCGGCGGACCGGCGTGCGGCACCGGGTCCGCGGGGCGGACAGTGGGGGCCGATGAGAACGCGACTGATCGTCAGGACGCTCAGTGAGATCTGCGTCACGGTCGGAGTCCTGATCATCCTTTTGGTGGTCTACGTCCTGTACTGGACCTCGGTACGGGCCGACCGCGCCATGGACGGCGAGATCGACCACCTCCAGGACCGCTGGGCCACCGGCACGGTCAGCGCGGGCGCCGAGCCCTCGTCGCGACCCCGCCGCTACGAGCCCGGCGCCTCCTTCTCGATCATGTACATCCCGCGCTTCGGCGCCGACTGGGCCAAGCCCGTCCTCGAGGGCACCGCCACCGACACCCTGAAGAAGGGGCTCGGCCACTACACCCGCACCGCCCGCCTCGGCGCCCTCGGCAACTTCGCCGTCGCCGGGCACCGCCGCACCTACGGCGACCCCTTCAAGGACTTCCCCGACCTGCGCCCCGGTGACGCGGTGGTGCTGACCGACGGCACCACCTGGTTCACCTACCGCATCGACCGGCGGCCCTACCGCACCCTGCCGACCGACACCGGGGTGATCGATCCGGTGCCGCGCGCGTCCGGCTTCCGGCGCCCCGGCCGCTATCTCACGCTGACGACCTGCGAGCCGGAGTGGGGCCACAGCCACCGGCTGATCACCTGGGCACACCTCGACGCGACCCAATCCGTTGCCCAAGGCAAGCCCAAGGCTTTGTACAGCTGACCCTCCGGCCCCACCCCTCGCCCCTTACTCTGGTGCTGCACTCCGGTGCTGCAATCGACTTCGTCATCGGTGAGTAGGGATGGCATGTACGGCTGGATCTGGCGGCATCTGCCGGGTAACGCATGGGTGCGGGCACTGATTTCGCTCGTGCTGGTGCTGGCGATCGTCTTCGTGCTCTTCCAGTACGTCTTCCCCTGGGCGGAGCCCCTGCTGCCGTTCAACGACGTGACGGTCGACCAGGGAATGGCGGGTCAGCGATGAGCACGCGCATCCTGGTCGTGGACAACTACGACAGCTTCGTCTTCAACCTCGTCCAGTACCTCTACCAGCTCGGCGCCGAGTGCGAGGTGGTGCGGAACGACGAGGTCTCCCTCGGCCACGCCCAGGACGGCTTCGACGGAGTGCTGCTGTCCCCCGGGCCCGGCACCCCGGAGGAGGCCGGGGTCTGCGTCGACATGGTCCGGCACTGCGCGAGCACCGGCGTACCGGTGTTCGGCGTCTGCCTCGGGATGCAGTCCATGGCCGTCGCGTACGGCGGAGTCGTCGGACGGGCCCCGGAGCTGCTGCACGGCAAGACCTCGCTGGTGACCCATGAGGGAGCCGGCGTCTTCAGCGGGCTGCCCACCCCCTTCACCGCCACCCGCTACCACTCGCTGGCCGTGGAACGGGGGACCGTACCCCCCGAGCTGGAGATCACGGCCTGGACGGAGACCGGCATCGCCATGGGTCTGCGCCACCGTGAACTGCGGGTCGAGGGCG
This sequence comes from Streptomyces sp. NPDC059455, assembly GCF_042750115.1. Taxonomy (NCBI): domain Bacteria; kingdom Bacillati; phylum Actinomycetota; class Actinomycetes; order Kitasatosporales; family Streptomycetaceae; genus Streptomyces; species Streptomyces sp. NPDC059455. The sequence goes on along the minus strand of NZ_JBHYVB010000059.1, from coordinate 43,745 downwards.
TCCAGTTCCACCCCGAGTCGGTCCTCACCGAATGGGGCCACCGGATGCTCGCCAACTGGCTGGTGGAGTGCGGGGACACGGATGCCGTGGGGCGGTCCGCGGGGCTCGCCCCGGTGGTCGGGGCGGTCGGCGGTAAGGCCGGCGAGTGACCGGACCGCGCCCCGAGCGCGAGGGCGCCGCCCAGGGCGCCCGGGAGCCCGCCCCGTACGCGCCGTACGGGTCTCATGAGCAGCCTGCCGCCCCTGGTGCGCATGGCACCCAGGGAGACCCGGACGCGTTCCCGGCGGCTGCGGAGGGCCTGCGGGACCCGCTGACCGATCCGCTGCCGGACTCCGCCCCGGCCGGGCCGACGGGGCGCGCCGTGGGCACCGCGTCGCTCTCCGTGCCGCCGCCCACCGGCCGCAGACGGCGCGCCCGCCCGGCCGCCGCGGGGCCGGAGGAGGCCGCTGAGGCGGCCGGGTCGCCCACGGGGCGTCGCCGCGCTCGCACGGTTCCCTCGGGGGAGGCGGCCGGGTCGCCCACGGGGCGCAGACGCGCCCGTACGGCCCCCTCGGGGTCGGAGGAGGCTCCTGAGGCGGCTGGGCCGCCCACAGGGCGTCGCCGCGCTCGTGCGGCCCCCACGGGGCCGTCAGGGCCCGCACACGCCCCCCAGACACCCACTCGCGCCCCGGGGCCGTCCCCACGGTCCGGTGAGACGTCCCCACGGCCCGCCGAGGCGTCGGCGCGCGCCCCGGAGGCCGCCGAGACGGCCGTCCTGCCCCCGGTGCCGCCCCGGGGCGACGACGAGACGGTCGCCCTGCGCGCAGTGGAGACACCGCCCGCCGACCGGACCATGTTGCTGCGCAAGGTCGAGGCGGACCGGGACGGCGATCCCGATCCCGAGCCCGCGCCCGGCGGCCGGGCCGCCCGCCGTAAGGCCGCGGCCCAGGGGGCCGGGAAGCGCGCCGGAAGGCATGGCTCCCGCGCCGCCCGGCGCGGCACGGCGGAAGCGGACGCCACACGGGCCGCGGAGGGCGCGGGGAGCGCCGGGGACGCCCGGCCCCGCACCCGTATGGAGGCCAGGCGCGCCGCGCGGGCGCGCAAGGACAGCCCCGGGGTGGTGGCGAGCCGGGTGGTCGGCGAGCTGTTCATCACGCTCGGCGTGGTGATGCTGCTCTTCGTCACCTATCAGCTGTGGTGGACGAACATCCTCGCCCATCAGCAGGCCAACGGCGCCGCGAACAACCTGCAGAAGAAGTGGGACGAGAGCGGTGACGAGCGGAACCCGGGCACCTTCTCCCCCGGACAGGGGTTCGCGATCATCTACATCCCCAAGCTGGATGTGAAGGCCCCGATCGCGGAGGGCATCGACAAGCACAAGGTCCTCGACCGCGGCATGGTCGGCCACTACGGCAAGAGTCCGCTGAAGACCGCCATGCCGTGGGACAAGAAGGGCAACTTCGCGCTCGCCGGGCACCGCAACACCCATGGCGAGCCGTTCCGCTACATCAACCGCCTCAAGCCCGGCGACGAGATCGTTGTCGAGACGCAGAGCCGGTACTACACCTATGCGATGAAGAGCATCCTGCCGCAGACGTCGCCGTCCAACACGGGCGTCATCAAGCCGGTGCCGCCCGGCTCCGGCTTCACCGAACCGGGGCGGTACATCACGCTGACCACCTGTACCCCCGAGTTCACCAGCACCTACCGGATGATCGTCTGGGGCAAGATGGTCGAGGAGCGGCCGCGTAGCGAGGGAAAGCCGGACGCGCTGGTCGAATGAGCGGGAACAGCCGGGTAACCAGAAAAAAGGGGTACGACGCGGTGGCACGGACCGACCACGACGAGCGGCAGGACCGGCACCCCGGCCCGCCCGCAACGCCCAGCCGCCGTCCCGGCCGTGGACGGGTAGCCGCGGCCATCGCCGTCTTCGGCGAACTGCTGATCACCGCGGGGCTCATCCTCGCCCTGTTCGTCGTCTACTCGCTGTGGTGGACCAACGTCCTGGCCGACCGTGAGGCCAAGAAACAGGGCGACCGGGTGCGCAGGCACTGGGCGCAGCAGGGGCCGGGCAAGCTGGACACCAAGACCGGCATCGGCTTCCTGCACGTACCGTCCATGCACAACGGCGAGGTGCTGGTCAAGAAGGGCACCAGCACCGAGACCCTCAACGACGGCGTGGCCGGCTACTACACCAAGCCGGTCAAGTCCGCGATGCCGTGGGCCGAGAAGGGCAACTTCAGCCTGGCCGCGCACCGGGACGGGCACGGCGCGAAGTTCCACAACATCGACAAGGTCCACGAGGGCGACCCGGTGGTCTTCGAGACCCGCGACACCTGGTACGTCTACAAGGTCTACGCGACGCTGCCGGAGACCTCGAAGTACAACGTGGACGTGCTGGACGCGGTCCCGAAGGAGTCGGGCCGGAAGCGGCCGGGCCGCTACATCACGCTCTCGACCTGCACCCCCGTCTACACCTCCCGCCACCGCTACATCGTGTGGGGCGAGCTGGAGCGCACCGAGAAGGTCGACGCGGCCCGCACGCCCCCCGAGGAACTGCGCTAGCGCACGGCCCCTGGGAGCGCCGAGCACCCCCTGGGAGCCCCGGGCACGGGGAAGCCCCCGGCACCCTGAGAAGGTGCCGGGGGCTTCCCCGTGTCATGGTGTCCGGAGGCCGGCTAGAAGCCGTTCTGGCCGCCGAAGATGCCTCCGCCGTTGTCACCGCCGCCGTTGCCGCCGCCGTCGCCACCCTGGCCGGCGACCGTGATGAGGTTCACGGACTGGCCCTTGGGCACCTGGGTGCCCGCGCCGGGCTGGCTGGCCACCACGGTGGCGTTGTCGTCCTGCGGGCCGGCGATGTTGCCCACGTTGAGGCCCAGGTCCTGGAGCGCCTTCTTGGCGTCCTTGAGCTTCTGGCCGCCCAGGTTGGGCACCGGCACGTTCTCGTCCTGCGCGGGCTCCTTGGCGACGGTCAGCGTGACCGTCGAACCGGGCAGGACCTCCTGGCCGCCCTTGGGCGTCTGGTCGGTGACCGTGCCGGCCTCGACGTCGCCGCTCTCGACCTCCTGGGTCTGGACCTTGAGGCCCTTGCCCTGGAGCGACTTCGTGGCGTCCTCGACCTTCTGCGTGGTCACGTCCGGGACGACGACCTTCTGCTGGGCCTCGGCGACGGTCAGGGTGATCGTGGCGCCCTTAGCGACCTTCTTGCCGCCCTTCGGGTCCTGGTCGATCACCTTGCCGGCGGTCTGGTCCGACTGCTCGGTCTTCTGGTCGACATTGAAGCCCTTGGCCTCGAGCTGTTGCTTGGCCGATTCGTACTGCACGTTCAGGACGTCGGGCACCTCGACCCTGGCCGCGGGCTTGGGGCCCTTGGACATGGTCAGCTCGACTGTGCCGTACCGCTTGACCTGGTCGCCGCCCTTGGGGGTCTGCTCACAGACGGTGTTCTTGTCCGCGTTCTCGCAGAACTTGGAGCCGACGTTCTTGACCTTGAAGTCGCCGTTCTCCCCTTGGCTCCTGGCGTCCTCGATCGTCTTACCGACGAGATTGGGGACCTGGACCATGCCGTCGTTCTTACCGCCGGCGAACAGCGACTTCCCGATGAAGATCGCACCGACCAGCACCAGTATCCCGGCGATGATCAGCAGGATCGTGGAGAGGTTGCTCTTCTTGCCGGGGCCCCCGCGCCCCCGGCCGCGATCCGGCCGCTCGTCGTAGCCGAAGCCGCCGTCGTCCTCACGCATCGGCGGGAGCATCGAGGTCTGTGCCCCGCCGCCGGAGTTCTGCGGCCGCAGCATCGCGGTGGGCTGGTCGTCGGAGCCGTAGCCGACCGCGCCCAGGGCGGCGGTGGCGGCCACCGGCTGGCCCTCCAGGGCCGCCTCGATGTCGGCGCGCATCTCGTCGGCCGACTGGTAGCGGTAGTCGGGGTCCTTGACCAGCGCCCGCAGGACGATGGCGTCCATCTCCGGGGTGATCTCGGGGTCGTACGTGCTCGGCGGCTGCGGTTCCTCCCGCACGTGCTGATAGGCGACCGCCACCGGGGAGTCGCCCACGAACGGCGGCCTTACGGTCAGCAGCTCGTAGAGCAGACAGCCGGTGGAGTACAGGTCGCTGCGCGCGTCGACGGCCTCGCCCTTGGCCTGCTCGGGGGAGAGGTACTGGGCGGTGCCGATGACGGCGGCCGTCTGCGTCATGGTCATACCGGCGTCGCCCATGGCCCGGGCGATGCCGAAGTCCATCACCTTGACCTGGCCGCTCCGGGTGAGCATGACGTTGGCCGGCTTGATGTCCCGGTGGACGATGTTGTTGCGGTGCGAGTACTCGAGGGCCTGGAGGATGCCGGTGGTCATCTCCATCGAGCGCTCGGGGAGCAGCTTTCTGCCCGAGTGAAGAAGCTCACGCAGAGTGGAACCATCGACGTACTCCATCACGATGTACGGGATCGAGACGCCGTCGACGTAGTCCTCGCCGGTGTCGTAGACCGCGACGATCGCGGGATGGTTGAGCGAGGCGGCCGACTGGGCCTCTCGGCGGAACCGGGCCTGGAAGGACGGGTCGCGGGCAAGGTCCGCCCGGAGCGTCTTCACAGCGACAGTACGGCCGAGGCGGGTGTCGTGCGCGAGGTAGACCTCCGCCATGCCACCGCGGCCGAGCACTGAGCCCAGCTCATACCGGCCGCCGAGGCGACGCGGCTCTTCCATAGCTACTCCAGCCCTCTTCCGTGGTTCCCGGCCGCACCTGTGGGCCGGCGAAGTGCTGCTCGCGCATACCGTACCCGGCACGTCTTACGGGACCCGGCCTCAGTGGCTATCTGATACCGGACCGGTACGGCGACGTGCGGGATTGGCATCCGGACGTGACGGGGGTCACTTGTCGCGCTCGGTTTCCAGTACGGCCTTCATCACGTTCTTGGCGATCGGCGCGGCCAGCTTGCCACCGGCGATGTCGCCACGGAGGGTGTTGGACCCTTCGATGACGACCGCGACCGCGACCGGCGAGCCGTCGTCCCCCTTGGCGTAGGAGATGAACCACGCATAGGGGTTCTTGCTGTTGGCGACGCCGTGCTGCGCGGTGCCGGTCTTGCCGCCGACCGTGACGCCCGGGATCTGGGCGCCGGTGCCGGTGCCCTCCTTGACCACCGTCTCCATCATGCTCTGCAGCTTCTGGGCGTTCTCCGAGCTGAGCGGCTGGCTCATCTGCTCCGGGTCGGTCTGCTCGATGGTGTTGAGGTTCGGGGCGCGGAGCGAGTCGACCATGTACGGCTTCATCAGCTTGCCGTCGTTGGCGACCGCGGAGGCGATCATCGCCATCTGGAGCGGGGTGGCCCGGTTGTCGAACTGGCCGATGGCCGACATCGCGTTGCCCGGCCGGTCCATTTTCTCGGGGTAGACGCTGGGGTAGGCGCGGACGGGGGTGTCGACCGTCTCGTTGAAGCCGAACTTCTCGGCCTGCTCCCGCATCTTCTTGTCGCCGAGGTCGTCGCCGAGCTTGCCGAAGACCGTGTTGCAGGAGTAGCGGAGTGCCTGCCGCAGCGAGGCGTTCTTGCAGGGGATGTTCCCCTCGTTGGGCAGGTTTTGGGTGGACAGCGGGAGCTTCCAGGGGTCCGGGGAGTTGGTCGGCTCGTCGATGTCGGTGTACTTGCCGTTCTCCAGCGCGGCCGCGGCGGTGAGGACCTTGAAGGTCGAGCCGGGCGGGTAGGTCTGACGGAGCGCCCGGTTGAGCATCGGGTCGTCCTTGTCCTTCTTCGGCTGGAGCCCGAGCCACGCCTCCTTGTCCTTGGAGGTGGCGCCCGAGATCTTCGACGGGTCGTAGCTCGGGGTGGAGGCGAGGGCGAGGATCTTGCCGGTGCGCGGGTCGAGCGCGGCGACGGCGCCCTTCTTGTCACCGAGGCCCTCGAACGCTGCCTCCTGGGCCTTGCGGTTCAGGGTGGTGATGACGTCGCCGCCCTTCTGCTTCTTGCCGGTGATCATGTCGATCGTCCGGTTGAAGAAGAGGCGGTCGTCGTTGCCCGTAAGGATGCCGTCTTCGATGTTCTCGATCTGGTTGGCGCCGTACGCCTGCGAGGCGAACCCCGTGACCGGCGCCCACATGGGGCCGTCCTTGTAGGTGCGCTTGTACTTGAAGTCGATGCCGTTGGTCTCGGCGGATCCGGTGATCGGCTGGCCGTCGACGATGATGTTGCCGCGCGGCTGGCTGTAACGGGCGATCAGAACCCGGTGGTTTCCGTCGTGGTTCTTCAGCTCGTCGGCCTGGACGTACTGGAGCCAGTTGTCCCGCACCAGCAGGGCGAGGACGAGGAGTCCGCAGAAGATCGCGATTCGGCGCAGGGGCTTGTTCACGGTCGGACCACCTGGGTCATCTCGGCGTCTGTGGTGGGAGCGGGCGTCGGCGCCGGGCGGCGCGCGGTGTCGCTGACCTTGATCAGGATGGCGACGAGCGCCCAGTTGGCGATGACGGACGAACCGCCCTGCGCGATGAACGGCATGGTCATACCGGTCAGCGGGATGAGGCCCATCACACCGCCCGCCACGACGAAGACCTGGATGGCGAAGGCCGCGGACAGGCCGATGGCCAGCAGCTTGCCGAACGGGTCACGGGCGGCGAGGGCGGTGCGCACACCGCGCTCCACGATCAGGCCGTAGAGCAGCAGGAGCCCCATGGTGCCCGCGAGCCCGAGCTCCTCGCCGACGGTGGCCAGGATGAAGTCGGAGTTGGCGGCGAAGCCGATGAGGTCGGAGTTGCCCTGGCCGAGGCCGGTGCCGAAGACGCCGCCGGAGCCGAAGGCCATCAGCGCCTGGGCGATCTGGTCACTGCCTCCGTTCTTGGCCACCTCGAAGGGCTGGAGCCAGGCGTCCACACGCGACTGGACGTGCGGCTCGAAGGTGGCGACGCCGACCGCGCCGGCCGCGGACATCAGCAGACCGAAGACGATCCAGCTGGTGCGCTCGGTGGCGACGTACAGCATCACCACGAAGAGGCCGAAGAACAGCAGCGAGGTGCCCAGGTCGGTCTCGAAGACCAGGATGAGGATGCTCATCCCCCAGACCACCAGGATCGGGCCGAGGTCGCGGCCGCGCGGCAGGTACAGCCCCATGAAGCGGCGGCTGGCCAGGGCGAGCGCGTCCCGCTTGACCATCAGATAGCCGGAGAAGAACACGGCGATGATGATCTTGGCGAACTCACCGGGCTGGATGGAGAAGCTGCCGAGGGTGATCCAGATGCGGGCGCCGAAACGCGCCGGGAAGAACATCGGAAGGATCAGCAGGATCAGCGCCACCACCATGGAGATGTAGGTGTAGCGCTGGAGGATGCGGTGGTCCTTGAGCAGGATCAGGACGCCGACGAAGAGGGCGACGCCCAGTGCCGAGTAGATCAGCTGGTTGGGGGCCGAGGGCGCGAAGGCCATGCCGGCGTCCTTCGCCCGCTGGGCCAGCCGCCTGGACTGGTCCAGCCGCCAGATGAGCACCAGGCCCAGCCCGTTGAGGAGCGTGGCGATCGGCAGCAGCAGCGGGTCCGCGTACGGCGCGAACTTCCGGACCACCAGATGGCCGACGCCTGCCAGCAGGCCGAGCCCGAGGCCGTAGCTGAGCATGCCCGAGGGCATCTCGTCGCTGAGCGCCAGGCCGGCGTTGGCGTAGGCGAAGACCGGAATGATCACCGCGAAGACGAGCATGGCCAGCTCGGTGTTCCGCCTGCTCGGCGGCCCGGCCGTACTGATCGTCGTCGTGTTGGTCGTACTACTGCTCATGGGTGGACGGCCCCTTACGGCTTCACTGCTGGGTGCTGCTGCACTGCGGGACCAACTTCTTCTCCTCCTCCGAGAGGGTGGGGCCGGGGTTCGGAGTGGGAGACGTCGTCGGCGTGGGCTTGGACGTGGCCTTGGCGGCGTTCGTTCCGAGCTGGCTCTCGGTCTTCCCGTTCGCGGGCTTGCCGCTGCTGCTCTGGGACGGGTCGGCGCTGCTGGAGGCCCCGCCGCTGGGCGGCTTGTCGCCCTTGCCCTTGTCGCCGCCGGTGAGGTCCTTCTGGCTCTCCTCGGCCTTCTCCTGGGCATCGGCCTTCTTACAGGCGCTGGCGAGGGTGGCGAGGTCTTTGGTCTTGTCCTGGGCCTGGCCCAGTCCGCTGACCGTGATGGTGTCCTCCACACGGCCGCGCTGGTCGGCCGGGAGGTACTTGAGTTCGATCTCGCGGTGGTCCTCATGGATCTTGTTGAGCTTGATCCAGGCCAGATCCTGGCTGATGCCCTGATAGACCGCGACGTGGTCGCCGTTGGCGCCCACGTAGTACTGCGTCTGCGTCCAGCGATAGCCGCCGTAGAGGCCGCCACCGATCACGGCGAGACCCAGCACGATGAAGAGCGACCGCTTGGCCCATGTCTTGCGGCCGCTCTTCTTGGTGAAGTCGCCTTCGGCGTAGTCGCCGTAACTGCCCTGCGGCATACCGCCGATGGCCGGATCGCCGCTGCCGGGCGGTCCGAAGCCGCCGTGCGCGTCGCCCTGCTGCGGCGGTACGGACCGGCCGAGCTCCGCGGCCCGGCCCGCGGGGGTGTGCGCGGCCCCGCCGTCCCCGAGCGGGATCTGGTTCTCGGCGACCGCGCCCACGATCACGGGGGTGTCGTTCAGCTGGGCGGCGAGGGTGTCGGCGCCGTCGACGTCCAGGACGTCGGCGACAATGCAGGTGATGTTGTCGGGGCCGCCGCCGCGCAGCGCGAGCTGGATCAGCTCCTGCACGGTCTCGTGGGGGCCCTGGTAGCTGGCGAGGGTGTCCTCGAGGGTCTGGTGGCTCACGACGCCGGACAGGCCGTCGGAGCAGATCAGATAGCGGTCACCGGCCCGGACCTCGCGGATGGACAGATCGGGCTCGACGTGGTCGCCGCTGCCCAGCGCGCGCATCAGCAGGGAGCGCTGCGGGTGGGTGCCCGCCTCCTCCTCGGTGATCCGGCCCTCGTCGACCAGGCGCTGCACCCAGGTGTGGTCCTGGGTGATCTGGGTGAGCGCCCCGTCGCGCAGCAGATACGCGCGCGAGTCGCCGACGTGCACCAGACCGAGCCGCTGGCCGGTCCACAGCAGGGCGGTGAGCGTGGTGCCCATGCCCTCCAGCTGCGGGTCCTCCTCGACCATGACGCGCAGCTGGTCATTGGCCCGCTGCACGGCACTGCCGAGGGACGTCAGGATGTCCGAGCCCGGGACGTCGTCGTCGAGCTGGACGAGGGTGGAGATCACCTCGGAGCTGGCGACCTCGCCGGCGGCCTGGCCACCCATGCCGTCGGCGATCGCGAGCAGCCGGGGACCGGCGTAGCCGGAGTCCTCGTTGCCCTCCCGGATCATGCCCTTGTGTGATCCGGCCGCGAAACGCAGTGACAGACTCATGCGCACCTCGCCCGTCGGCTCCGGGTACAGCCCCTTGCCAACCACGCTGCCCACCCTCCGGTCGTCATGGTCCTACTACTTCCGCAGCTCGATGACGGTCTTGCCGATACGGATCGGCGCACCCAGCGCAATCGGTGTCGGTGTGGTGAGTCGGGTCCGGTCGAGATACGTGCCGTTGGTGGACCCGAGATCCTCGACGATCCACTGGCCATCACGGTCCGGGTAGATCCTGGCATGCCGGCTGGAGGCGTAGTCGTCGTCCAGCACGATTGTTGAATCGTGCGCACGGCCGAGGGTGATGGTCTGCCCCTGCAGGGCGACCGTGGTGCCGGTGAGCGTGCCCTCGGAGACCACCAGCTTGGTGGGGGCACCGCGGCGGCCGCGGCCCCCGGACTGCTGGCGCTGCGGCGGCGGCGCGCTCTGCTGTTGCCGTTGTTGCTGCTGTGCTTGCGGCCGGTCGGGGGCGCCGCGCCGCGCCGAACCGCGCTGGGTCACGCGGGTCCCGAACAGATCGCTGCGAATGACCTGTACGGCCACGATGACGAACAGCCACAGTACGGCGAGGAAACCCAACCGCATGACCGTGAGGGTCAGCTCTGACATTGCCCCCGCTTCACCCTTCGGCTTGCCGGTAAACGATGGTGGTGCTGCCCACGACGATCCGCGAGCCGTCGCGGAGCGTAGCGCGCGTGGTGTGCTGTCCGTCCACCACGATGCCGTTCGTCGACCCGAGATCCTGGATGGTCGGTGGGGTTCCGACCCGGATCTCGCAGTGTCTGCGGGAGACACCGGGATCGTCGATTCGCACGTCAGCGTCGGTGGAGCGGCCCAGGACGAGCGTGGGCCGGGAGATCTGGTGGCGGGTGCCGTTGATCTCGATCCAGCGGCGGGTCTGGCCCTGCGGCTGGGCTCCGACACCGGCCGCCGCTCCGCTGCTGCGGGGCGCCGGACGGGCGCCGGGGGGCGCGGACGGCATCGGCGGGGCACCGGCGGGCTGGGCGGGGTAGCCGTAACCGCCGGGGCGCTGCTGCGGGGCCGCGCCGGCGCCGGCGCGGCCCGGCGCCTGCTGTGCGCCCTCCGCGCTCTGGGACTCGCTGGAGGCCAGAGTCCGGCTGCGCACCCGGTACAGGCCGGTGTCGAGGTCCTCGGCCTTCTGCAGATGCACCTTGATGGCGCCCATGAAGGTGTATCGCTGCTGCTTGGCGTAGTCGCGGACCATACCGGCCAGCTCGTCGCCGAGCTGTCCGGAATACGGGCTGAGCCGCTCGTAGTCGGGCGCGCTCAGCTCGACGATGAAGTCGTTGGGGACGACCGTCCGGTCGCGGTTCCAGATCGTGGCGTTGTTGTCGCACTCGCGCTGGAGCGCGCCGGCGATCTCGACCGGCTGGACCTCGGACTTGAACACCTTGGCGAAGGTGCCGTTCACGAGGCCCTCGAGACGCTGCTCGAAGCGTTTCAGTACTCCCACCGGGCACCTCCTTCCTCAGTCGTGCTCTGCGTCGTCCTGGTACTGCTTACTGATCGTATCCACGCGTCGGGAAATCGGGTGGTTCCCCTTCCTGGCCCTGTGGAGCAGTGTCACCTCTCACAGGGATCGTAGAGGTGCCCTGACGACAGTGTCCCGCAACCGTGACGCTCTACGGACGGGTGGGGGCGGGGGCCTCGGTAACGGGTGTGATTGCACCCCGAGGGGCGTGCTAATGTTCTGGATGTCGGAAGGCGCCCCACACGAACCGGACGGATCAAGAAGATCGGGCCGGGGAGCGGGGAGAGTGGCCGGACGGCAGCACCCATGCGCGGGTGGCGGAATAGGCAGACGCGCTGGATTCAGGTTCCAGTGCCCGAAAGGGCGTGGGGGTTCAACTCCCCCCTCGCGCACCAGTCGGAGCGGGTCTCTCCGGAGTGACGAAAGTCGCTCGGAGGGGCCCGCTTCGCGTTTGTGACGGCTTCGCGTGCGCCGCGGCTTCGCGTGTGCGCCGGGGCCTCCTGGGTCTCCCGGACAAGCGGCAGGGGCCTCCCGGAGAAGAGGAGGCCCCTGCGGCCCGATGTCCGTTGGGACCGGATCAGACGGGTCGGTCGGATCGGTCGGATCAGGCGGCGGCGAAGCGCGTGGCGAGCTCCTTGGCCTTGGCCGCGACGTCCTCATGGGCCTTCGCCTTGGAGGCGTCCGACAGCTCGACCAGATCGGCCATGGCGGGATTGCTGCGGGCCAACGTGAGTTCCGGCACAACGAAGGTGACATCGAGGCCGAGGCCGTCGCCCAGGGCCTTCCCGAGGTAGTTCGTCACGAACTCGAAGCTCTCCCGCGGGGTGCCCGGGCCGTAACCGCCGCCGCGGCTGGCGACGACGATCGCCGGGGTGCCCGAGGTGGTGGTCTGCTCGGCGCCCGCGGTGCGGCCCATGATGATCACGTGGTCCAGCCACGCCTTGAGCGTGGAGGGAATCGTGAAGTTGTACATCGGGGCGCCGATCAGGACCACGTCAGCCTGCTCGAGCTCGCCGGCAAGCGTCTCCCGCAGGGCGAAGGCGGCGTGCTGCTCGGGGGAGCGCTGGTCGGCAGCGGCGAAACCGGCGGCGGCCGCGAGGCCGTCCAGGTGCGGCAGCGGCTCGGCGGCCAGGTCGCGATAGATCACCGTGCCGTTCGGGTGCTGGGCTTCCCATTCCTTGCGGAAGGTGGCCGTGACCGAGCGGGAAGCGGAGGCTTCACCGGGGAAGACAGAGGTGTCGAGGTGCAGAAGAGTCGGCATGGATGCCTCCTATGACAAGGCTCGGGAAGGAGCCAGTAATACCTACGTACCTACAGAAGGCACAGTAGCTTACTTTTTCGTAGTCCCGAACCGGAACGCAGTAGTGTGTATTCCATGGCGAAGGATCGTGGAGCCCACAACGAGCAGGCCTGCAAGCAGGTCGACGGCGAGATGACGCGGTTCTTCGAGCTGTTCGGCAAGCGATGGACGGGACTCATCGTGGCCGTGCTGACGGAGCAGGCGGCGTACTTCGCCGACCTGCGGCGGGCCATCCCCGGGATCAGCGAGCGGATGCTGTCGGACCGGCTCACCGAGCTCGCCACGGCGGGTCTGGTGGTGCGGGAGGTCGACGCCGGGCCGCCGCTGCGGGTGGGCTACCGGCTGACGGACGCGGGGAAGGCGCTGGAGCCCGCGCTGAAGGAGCTGTCGCGGTGGGCGGAGAAAAATCTGCCCTCGGGCAGCGAGGGCTGCCCGAAGCAGTTCCGGGGCTGAGCCGGATCACTTTCTGATCCGGGGGCCTGCCTTCCGGTCTGGGGCCCGCCTTCCGATTTGGGAGCCTGCCTTCTGATCTGAGGTTCACCTTCTGATCTGGGCTTTCGTCATGATCGTCAAGGTTTTCCACAGGCTCTGACGGGGTGGGTCGACAGGGGGTACGGTCGGCTCAGTCGATTCAGTCGATGGCGTGTGCGAGAAGGGCGGGGGCGCGATGACGGACGACCGGAGCGTTGAGGGCGACGGAAGCGGTGGGGGCGGCCGAGCCGGAGCGAGCGGCCGGGGTGACGGCGGCGGCGAGCGGGGGCCGAGCGGCGGGGACGGAGCGGGCGGGGTGGCCCGGCGGCTGCCGCCGGTTCCGGGCTTCGCCGTGTGGCACGGTGAGGGCCCCTCTCCCCGGCAGCGGGGCAAGGCGCTGCGCAAGAGCGTGCCGCGCTCGGCGCATGCCGAGCCGCCGAGGGACACCGGGCGGCCGGATCCGGTGGCTGCGGTCGAGCGGTCCAACGCCGGGCGGCTGCCGGAGCTCACCCCGATCCGGGTCGGGCGGATGGCCGCGAACCCCTTCTCCTTTCTGCGCGGGGCCGCCGGGCTGATGGCGCACGACCTCACGTCCACGCCGGTGACCGGTATCGGGGCCCAGCTGTGTGGCGATGCCCACGCTGCCAACTTCGGGATCTACGGGGATGCGCGCGGTGGCCTGATCATCGATCTCAACGACTTCGACGAGACCGTCCACGGTCCGTGGGAGTGGGATGTGAAGCGGCTCGCGGTCTCGCTGGTGCTGGCCGGCCGGGAGGCGGGCGCCGACGAGGACACCTGCCGGGCGGCCGCCCAGGACGCGGTGGGTGCCTATCGGCGCACGGTGCGGCTGCTGGCCAAGCTCCCGGCGACGGAGGCGTGGAACGCGATCGCGGACGAGGAGCTGGTCTCCCACACGGACGCCAAGGACCTGGTGGGCACGCTGGAGCGGATCTCCGAGAAGGCCCGGCGGAACACCAGCGCGCGGTACGCCGCCCGGGCCACCGAGCCCGTGCCCGGCGAGGAGGGCGCCTCCGGCCGACTGGAGGCCCGGCGCTTCGTGGACGCGCCGCCGGTGCTGCGGAAGGTGCCGGACGAGGAGGCGGCGGCGGTGGCCTCCTCGCTCGCCGGGTATCTGGGCACGCTGCCGGAGGACCGGCTGCCGCTGCTCTCGCGGTACGAGGTACACGATGTGGCGTTCCGGGTCGTCGGCACGGGCAGCGTGGGCACCCGCTCCTATGTGGTGCTGCTGCTCGACCACCGGGGCGAGCCGCTGGTGCTCCAGGTGAAGGAGGCGCGCCCCTCCGCGCTGCTGCCGCATCTGGCGACGGCCGGCTTCGAGGTGCCGGATGTCACACACGAGGGGCGGCGGGTGGTGCTCGGCCAGAAGCGGATGCAGGTGGTCAGCGACATCCTGCTGGGGTGGACCACGGTGCGGGGGCGGCATTACCAGGTGCGCCAGTTCCGCAACCGCAAGGGAAGCGTGGACCCGGCGGCCCTGGCCGCGGACCAGATGGATGACTACGGGCGGATGACCGGGGCCCTGCTGGCCCGCGCGCACTCCCACAGCGCGGACCCCCGGATGCTGGCCGGTTACTGCGGCAAGGGGGAGGAGCTGGACGAGGCGGTGGCCGCCTTCGCGGTGGGGTACGCGGATCGCACGGAAGCGGATCACTCCGCGCTGGTCATGGCGGTGCGCAATGGACGGATAGCGGCCGAGATGGGGGTGTGAGGCACGGGCGGGGGTGTGACCTCCGTCGCCGATCACCGCCGGACGTAGTCTGAGCGGGTGACGAATCCGGAAGCGCAGCAGCAGGCACGGCAGTCGATGTCGGACGCGGAGCCCCAGGCGGAGTCGCACGACCGGTCGCAGGAGGAGACTCAGGCCGCCGAGCGGCTGGAGCGGGCGGTGCGCGCGGCCGAGCAGGCGCTGATCGAGTTCGAGATAGCGGTGGAGACCTTCCGGGTGGAGGTGGAGAACTTCTCCCGGCTGCACCACCAGCGGCTCGGGCCGATGTACTCGCGCCTCGACGAGCTGGACGCGCTGATCGCCGAGGCGCTCGCGGCCCGCACCGGCGATCCGGAGGATCTTCGCAAGGCCCGTGAGGCGCGGGGGCTGGTGCAGCCGATGCCGGGCGTGGAGGAGCTGTTCCATGGCTGGATCGACTCGGATGGGCTCTCGCCGGAGGCGGCCGCGATGCTCACCGAGCGGCCCGTGCAGCCGCCGCAGCGGGTGCGGCCGAGCGAGGAAGCCCGCCGGATTTACCGGGAGCTGGCCCGTAAGGCCCATCCGGATCTGGCCGAGGAGGAGGCCGAGCGGGAGCGGCGCGGTGCCTTCATCGTGCGGGTCAACGCGGCGTACGCGGCTGGGGACGAGGAGGCGCTGCGAGCGCTGGCCGAGGAGTGGGAGGCCGGTCCGCCGCCGCCGGAGCGGCGGGCGAGCCGCAGCGAGGAGCTCTACGCCCGGCTGGAGTGGCTGGCCGAGCGCAAGGAGATGCTGGCCGCGGTCGCCGCGGAGCTGGAGTCGAGCGCGATCGGCGCGATGATCAAGATGGCGCCCGAGGACCCCGATGGGCTGCTGGACGAGATCGCCGAGCAGCTGCTGGCCCAGGCCTCGGAGAAGGAGGCCCGGCTCGCGGAGCTGGTGCGGTAGTAGGTTTGCCGCAGCTGTCGATGTCGTGTGAGAGGTGTGTCCGATGCATTTTGCCCAGCTTCCCCAGGTGGAGGCGGCGGCGGTACCGGCCGATGGCCTTCTGCTGGACGTCCGGGAGGACGACGAGTGGGCGGCCGGACATGTCGAGGGCGCGCTGCACATCCCGATGGGCCAGGTCGTGGCGCGGTTCGACGAGCTGACCGCGGCGGCCGGCGAGGGGCACCGGGTGCATGTGATGTGCCGGGTCGGCGGCCGCTCCGCGCAGGTGACGCAGTATCTGGTCGCGCAGGGGCTGGACGCGGTGAATGTGGACGGCGGGATGCTCGCTTGGGACGCGGCGGGCCGGCCGATGGTGAGCGGCCCCGACGGCACCGCCGAAGGGGCCTTTGTGCTCTAGAAGTTTCCCTACTGATCTTCGCCGCTGGTCTTCCCTGCTGGTCTTCCCTGCTGGTCTTCCCTGCTGGTCTTCCCTGCTGGTCTTCCCTGCTGGTCTTCCCCGCTGGTCTTCCCCGCTGATCGGCGGGGCGCGGCGCGCGGGCGGGGGGGGGGGGGGGGGGGCGCGGGGGTGTGACTCCCCCCGGTCCGACCCCCGCCGCGCCCCCCGCCCGCGGGCGCGCGCCCCCCGCCCCCGCGGGGGGGGGGGCCCCCCCGCCCCCCCCGGGCGCTCAGCCGAGGGGGTGGGCGGCGAGGAGTTCGCCCAGTGCCTCCTCATGGGCGGCGGCGGACCCCAGCGAGAGCTCCAGCTGCTTGCCCCAGGCGTGATAGCGGTGCAGGGGGTAGTCGGTGACCGCGCCGAAGCCGCCGTGCAGATGCTGGGCGGTCTGGACGACGCGGCGCACGCCCTCGGCGGCCCAGATCTTGGCCACGGCGATATCTCCCGCGATGGGCAGCGCCCCGCTCACCGTGGGCCGCTCCTCGTCCAGGGACAGCCGCCAGGCCGCCTGCCACAGCGTGGCCTCCATGGCCCGCAGATCGATATAGCGGTCGGCGGTCTGTACGGCGACCGCCTGGAAGGTGGCGAGCGGGAAGCCGAACTGCTCGCGCTTGCTCACATACGAGCTGGTGAGGTCCAGCACCGCCGAGCCGAGGCCCAGGGCGAGGGCGCAGGTGCCGATGGTGAGGAGATCGCGCAGCCACTCCCAGGCACCGTCCGCGGTCAGCACCTCGCGGTCGGCGAGCCGCATCCCGTCCAGCCGGATCTCGGCCTGCCGCTCACCGCTGGTGGAGATCTGCTCCTCGAGGGCGACGCCCTCATGGTCGCGGGGGACCAGGGCGAGGACCGTACCGCCCTCCCCGGTGTGGGCCGGGATCAGCACACGATCGGCGCCATGGGCCCAGGGGACCGCGGTCTGGACGCCGTCCAGCACCCAGCCCTCGCCGTTCCGCCGTGCCTGGACGGCGAGTTCGGCCGGGCCATGGCCGGTGCGGCCGCTGGAGGCCGCGGTGAGGACCAGCTCACCGCGGGCGGCCCGGGGCAGCACGTCGGCGCACAGCTCCTCCCCGCCGTAGCGCTGCACGGCCAGCGCGGCGGCGCTGGATTCCAGCAGCGGCACCCGGGCCAGCACCCGGCCGCCTTCCCGCAGCATCAGGCAGAGGGCGAGCGGGTCCAGGCCCGAGCCGCCGTACCGGGGGTCGAGGGTCAGGCCCAGCAGATCGCCCTCGGCGAGCTTCCGCCACAGCGCGCGGTCGAAGTCGTCGGCGACGGCGCCCGCGGTCAGCGCGGGGCTGGGCACGCTGTCCGGCGTGACGGAGGAGAAGACGGCCTTCGCCGCCTCGACGGCCGCCTGCTGCTCCTCGGTGAAGGTGAAGTCCACTGTCCGTACCTCCCGCGCCGCGGCTATATCTGACGGGCCGTCAAGATAGAACAGGTTCTACAAGAAGGGAACGCCGGTGCCGTGCCGGACCTCGTCAGCGGTCGAAGTCCAGCTCCACCCGCTCGCCCACCGGATGGGACTGACAGGCCAGCACATAGCCCGCCTCCACCTCGTCCGGCTCCAGCGCGAAGTTCCGGTCCATCCGCACCTCGCCCGAGACCAGGAAGGCCCGGCAGGTGCCGCAGACCCCGCCCTTGCACGCGTACGGCGCGTCGGACCGATTGCGCAGCACGGTCTCCAGCAGCGGCTCCCCGTCCTGGACCGGCCAGGTGCCCGAGCGGCCGTCCAGGGTCGCCGTGACCGAGCTGTGCGAGGCGGCCAGGGCCGCGCCCGGTATGGGGACGCCCTCGGCGGGGGCCGCGTCCACATGGAAGATCTCCTGATGGACCCGGCCGCGGGAGACCCCGAGGCCGCGCAGCGCCCGCTCGGCGGCGCGCACCAGACCGTAGGGCCCGCACAGGAACCAGCCGTCCACCGAGGCGACCGGCAGCAGCGCCGGGAGCAGTCCGGTCAGCCGCTCCTCGTCGAGCCGCCCGGACACCAGCCCGGCCTGCTGCTCCTCCCGGGAGAGCGCGCACACCAGCTGGAACCGGTCGGGCCAGCGGTCCTTGAGGTCGGCGACCTCCTCCAGGAACATCGTCGAGGCCGCGGCGCGGTCGCTGCGGATCAGGCAGAAACGCGCCTCGGGCTGCCGGCCGAGCAGCGTGGCGGCGATGGACAGCACGGGGGTGATACCGCTGCCGCCGACGACCGCCGCGAAGTGACCGGGACGGGGCTCCAGGACGAAACGGCCGGCCGGGGCCATCACCTCCATGACCTCGCCGACCGCCAGCTCCTTGAGGGCATAGGTCGAGAACTCACCGCCCTCGACCAGCCGCACCCCGATCCGCAGGAACTCCGGGCCCTCCACGCCCGGGGCCGGGGTGCAGATCGAGTACGTCCGGCGGATCTCCGCGCCGTCGGCGAACCGGCGCACCGCGATGTGCTGTCCCGCCGCGAAGCGGAACGTCTCCCGCAGCGCGGGCGGCACCAGGAGGGTGACCGCCACCGCGTCCTCGGTGAGCCGGTCGACCGCCGCCACCCGCAGCGGGTGGAACGCGCCGTGGCGGGGCGTGACCCGCTGCACCGCCTCCGCGGCCATCACAACTCCTTGAAGTGGTCGAACGGTTCGCCGCAGGCCGCGCAGCGGCGCAGCGCCTTGCAGGCGGTGGAGGAGAAGCGGCTGAGCAGCTCGGTCTCGGTCGAGCCGCAGTGCGGACAGCGCACCGCCAGGGTCACCGGAACCGGACCGCCCCCCGCCGTCGCGTCGAGCGGCGCGGGCGGCGCTATCCCGGACTCCGCCAGCTTGCGGCGGCCCTCGGCGCTGATCGCGTCCGTCGTCCAGGGCGGGGCGAGGACCGTACGCACGGCGACCTCGGGGACGCCATGGTCATGGAGCACCCGCTCGATATCGGTGGCCATCGACTCCAGCGCCGGGCAGCCGGTGTAGGTGGGGGTCAGCTCGACCTCGACCCGGCCCGGCCCCAGCAGCCGCAGCCCGCGCATCACCCCCAGCTCGGCCAGGGACACCATCGGCAGCTCCGGGTCCGGTACGGATCCGGCCAGCCGCAGCAGCTCCTCCTCGAGCGGGGTGAGGCCGGTGCCGGACGCGGAGGACGCGGGCGCCGTGGAGGGCCTGGGCGTCACCATGTCGCCCCCGGGTGGCTGCGGTGCAGATGCTGCATCTCGGCGAGCATCCGGCCGAACGGCTCGCTGTGGATGCCCTGGCGCCCCGCGCCGGCCGCCCAGCCGCCGCGCCGCGGCCCCTCGGGCACCGTCAGGGTGGCGCGCTCCAGGACCGAGGTGATCCGGGTCAGCCAGGCGTCGTGCAGGGTGCTCCACTCCACCTCGCACCCCTCGACCGGTTCGAAGAGCTCACCGGTGAACCGCCAGAGCGCGTCCAGCCCGCGCCGCATCCGCTCATGGCTCTCGTCCGTGCCGTCGCCGAGCCGCAGGGTCCAGTGCTCGGCGTGGTCGCGGTGGTAGGCCACCTCCTTGACCGCCTTGGCGGCCAGCGGGGCGAAGGGGCCGGAGCCGCGCGCCAGCCGCTCGTACAGCAGCTCTTGGTAGGTGGAGAAGTAGAGCTGGCGGGCGATGGTCCGGGCGAAGTCCCCATTGGGCTGCTCGACCAGCTGGACGTTGCGGAACGCCCGCTCCTCGCGCAGATACGCCAGCTCGTCCTCGTCGCCGGCGAGGGAGAGCAGCACCCGGGCCTGGCCGAGCAGGTCAAGGGCGATATTGGCGAGCGCCACCTCCTCCTCCAGCACGGGCGCCTGCCCGGCCCACTCCCCCAGCCGGTGAGAGAGCACCAGCGCGTCGTCGCCCAGGGCGAGGGCCGCGGTCATAGGTGCCGCACCCCTTCCGGGATCGCGTAGAAGGTGGGGTGGCGGTAGGGCTTGTCGGCGGACGGCTCGAAGAACGGATCCCGCTCGTCCGGGGAGGAGGCGGTGATCTCGGCGGACGGCACCACCCAGATCGAGACGCCCTCGGAGCGGCGGGTGTACAGATCCCGTGCGTTCCGCAGAGCCATTTCCGCGTCCGGGGCGTGGAGGGATCCGGCGTGGGTGTGCGAGAGTCCGCGCCTGCTGCGGACGAACACCTCCCACAGTGGCCACTCGGCGCTCGGGCTGCCGCTCATGCCTGTGCCTTCCCGTGCTTGGCCGCGTACGCCGCGGCTGCCTCGCGCACCCAGGCGCCTTCCTCATGGGCCTGGCGCCGCTGGGTGATCCGCTGTGCGTTGCACGGCCCGTTTCCCCGCAGCACCTCGCGGAACTCGTCCCAGTCGATCGGGCCGAAGTCGTAATGCCCCCGCTCCTCGCTCCACCGCAGCTCGGGGTCGGGGAGGGTGAGGCCGAGGGATTCGGCCTGGGGGACGCAGATGTCGACGAAGCGCTGGCGCAGCTCGTCATTGGAGTGGCGCTTGATCTTCCAGGCCATGGACTGCGCGGAGTGGGCCGAGGCGTCGTCCGGCGGGCCGAACATCATCAGCGACGGCCACCACCAGCGGTCCACCGCGTCCTGCGCCATGGCGTGCTGGGCCTCGGTGCCCCGGCTCAGGGCCAGCAGCAGCTCATACCCCTGGCGCTGGTGGAAGGACTCCTCCTTGCAGATGCGGACCATCGCCCGTGCGTAGGGCCCGTAGGAGCAGCGGCACAGCGGGACCTGGTTGGTGATCGCGGCGCCGTCCACCAGCCAGCCGATGGCGCCGACGTCGGCCCAGGTCAGCGTGGGGTAGTTGAAGATCGAGGAGTACTTCTGGCGGCCGCTGTGGAGCTTGTCCAGCAGCTCGTCCCGGCTGGTGCCCAGGGTCTCCGCCGCGCTGTAGAGATACAGGCCGTGGCCCGCCTCGTCCTGGACCTTGGCCATCAGGATCGCCTTGCGCCGCAGCGAGGGGGCACGGGTGATCCAGTTCGCCTCCGGCTGCATGCCGATGATCTCGGAGTGGGCGTGCTGGGCCATCTGCCGCACCAGCGTGGCCCGGTACTCATCGGGCATCCAGTCGCGCGGCTCGATGCGCTCGTCCGCGGCCAGGGCGGCGTCGAACACCGCCTCGTACGCTCCCGCGTCCGCCGCCATCGTCGTCATGCGAAGCCCCTCCGCCGTTCGTCTCCGCCGACCGGCCAGCCGACCGACCGATCGTTCGGTTCAATGGTGTGCTGAGGAACGTAGGGTGTCAACCCTGTGGATAACGCTGAGGACGCTGTGCCGAGTGGTTCCGCATCGGTACGGTGCCGGGGGCGTGGGGGCCACGGGGGCGCGCGGCCGACCGGCGTGCGCGAAGGCCTGGACCATCGGGAGCGGGGCGGGGTATGGCGGACACGGAGCCGGAACCGGCGGAACGGGAGCCGACGGGACCGGAGCCGCAGGAAGGGGAGCAGGCGGGACCGGAGCCGGGGGGATCGGAGCCGACGCGAGCGGAGTCGACGAAACCGGAACCGGCTGAATCGGACTCGACGGACTCGACGGACTCGACGGAATCGGCGCCGGACGGCGACGTGGCGGAACCGCTCACCACGCTCTCCCTGCCCGCACAGCTGATCATCGCGGTGGCCATCGCGGTCGCCGCCGTCGCCGCCGCGATCCATCTCTCGGCGGCCTTCCTGAACGTCTCACCGCCCAACACCCTCACCAAGCGGCACGGCGCGGCGATAGACGACTACGTCTATCCGGAGTTCGAACGGGTCTGGAAGCTCTTCGCCCCCAACCCGCTCCAGCAGAACATCGCCGTCCAGGCCCGCGCCGAGATCCGCACCTCCGACGGCGGCACCGCGACCACCGGCTGGCGCGACCTCTCGGCCCAGGACGGCGCGGCCATCCACCACAACCCGCTGCCCAGTCACACCCAGCAGAACGAGCTGCGCCGCGGCTGGGAGTTCTACGTCGGCTCGCATGATGTGCGGGAGCGGCCGCAGGGGATGCGCGGCAACCTCTCCGAGCAGTACATCCGCCGGATCGTGATGCTCCGCCTCGGCCGCGAGGAGGACGGCGGCACCGTGGAGCGAATACAGGTGCGCTCCGCGACCGCTCCGGTGGCCCCGCCGCCCTGGAGCGACGAGAAGATCGACACCAAGACGGTCTACCGCACGCTGCCCTGGTGGACCGTGACCTCCGATGACCTCCCGGAGGCGAAGCGCCGGTGACTCCCTCCGCCCGCCTCCAGACCGCCGTGGCGCGTGGCTACACGCGCGTCACCGCGTCCGCGCTCGGCCCCCGGCAGAGCGCCGTCGTGCGCATCGGCTTCTCCTTCACCTGGCTGCTCTTCCTGGTGCGCGAATGGCCCCACCGCCGGGAGCTGTACGGGCCGGACGGCCCGTGGAACTGGGAGATGGCCGCCCGGCTGATCGACGGCAACCGCGCCTTCACCGCGCTCATGTGGTCCGACAGCACGGTGTGGTTCGAGATCGTCTACGCCCTCGCCATCGTCTCCAGCGCGCTGCTGCTGGTGGGCTGGCGCACCCGCACCATGTCCGTGCTGTTCATGATCGGGGTGCTGTCGCTGCAGAACCGCAGCATCTTCGTGGGGGACGGCGGCGACAACCTCATCCATCTGATGTCGATGTATCTGGTGCTGACCCGATGCGGTCAGATGTGGTCCCTGGACGCGCGCCGGGCGGCCCGGCACGCGGACCGCGAATGGCCGCCGCGCGACACCACCGGAGTCGTGCTGTGGGCCGTCACCGGGACCGCCCTGCTCTGGGCGCAGCTGTTCACCGACGCTCGGCTCTCCCTGACCGCCGACGGCCCGCTGCCCGGGCTGGGCTGGGGCACCGTCCTGTGGGGGCTGTGGCTCGTCCAGGCCGGATGGTGGTTCGTCAGGCGTTACGCGCCGGGGGAGCCGCGCACCGTCCTGGACGCGCTCGCCAATGTGGCGCACAACGGCGCCCTGCTGGTGATCATGGCCGAGGTGTGTCTGCTCTACGCCTCGGCCGGCTGGTACAAGGTCCAGGGTTCGCGCTGGCAGGACGGCACCGCCCTCTACTACCCGCTGCATCTGGACTACTTCTCGCCCTGGCCCTGGCTGGCCGACATCATGGCGTCCAGCGGCACCCTGGTGATGGTGCTGACCTACGGCACGGTCATCGTCCAGGTGGCCTTTCCGTTCACCCTGCTCAACCGGCGGGCCAAGAACGCGATGCTCGTCCTGCTGATGATGGAGCACCTCGGCATCGCGGTGATGCTGGGGCTGCCGTTCTTCTCGCTCGCCGTGATCGCCGCGGACTCGGTCTTCCTGCCGACGAACCTCCTGCGCTGGGCCGAGGCGCGGCTGGGCCGGGCCCGGGACCGGCTGGCGGCGCGCGCCGTGTGGCTGCCGGGGCAGCGAACGCGGGGGAGCGACGAGGAAACCGCGGCCGGCACCCTCGTACGCTGAGGGGATGATCGATGACGAGTCCGCGCGGGCCGTACGGCACTGGCGCGCGACGGCCCCCGACACCGTGCTGCTGGACGGCTTCCACGCGCTGAAGCACGCGCTGCGGTTCGGCGCGGAGGTGCGGGCCGCGGTCACCAGCGACAAGGCGGCCGCCGTGGAACTCGCCGATGACCTGGCCGATGACCTCACCGAGGCGATCGCGGACCTTCTGGTGGAGGTCGATGCCGGGACCCTGCGCGATCTGGTGCCCCGGGTGCATCCCACACGGGTCGCCGCCCTGGCGGTCCGGCGCGGCCGCCGGGCGAATCTGGACGAGCTGTCCCAGCGGCCCCGGCAGGCCCCGGTGGTCGTCCTGGACAACCCCCGCAACCTGGGGAACGTCGGGGCCGTGGTCCGGCTCGCCGCCGGGTTCGGGGCCACCGGCGTGGTCACCACCGGCGATATCGACCCCTGGCATCCGAACGCCGTGCGCTCGGGCGCCGGGCTGCACTTCGCCACCGCGGTCGAGCGGCTGCCGGGCGACGCGCTTCCGGAGGGGCCGCTGTATGCCCTGGACCCGGAGGGGGAGGACATCCGGTCCCTGACCATCCCCGATGACGCGCTGCTCGCCTTCGGCTCCGAGCGGCACGGGATCTCGCCGGAGCTGCGGAAGCGGGCCACCAGGCTGGTGGCCCTTCCCATGCGGCCGCAGGTGTCCAGCTACAACCTGGCCACCAGCGTGGCCATGGCCCTCTTCCACTGGGGCGGCCCCGACCGCCCGGCCTAGGCCACGTCCGGGTGGGGCGTGCGCGAGCATGCCCCACCCACCGGACCCGTCACTCCGCCGGGCGGCGGACCTCGACCATCCGGAAGCGGCCGGCCACGAACGCCCCGTCGCACAGCGCGGCGTTGGCCGACGGGTTGCCACCCGTGCCGTGGAAGTCCGAGAAGGCCGCGGTCTGGTTCACATACACCCCGCCGGTCAGATTGAGCGACAGCTGGGCGCACTCCTCCAGACACGCCTCCTCGATCAGCCGCTCCGCCGCCGGCGAGGTGGTGTACGCCCCGACCGTCATCGCGCCCTTGTCCCGGGTGGTCCGGCGCAGCAGCGCGACCGCGTCCTCCGTGGAGGCGACGGCGACGGCGAAGGAGACCGGGCCGAAGCACTCGGCCAGATAGGGCGCGTCCGCGTCCGCCCCCTCCCAGAACATCCGCGCGCCGTCCGCCTTGACCATCAGCGGTGTGCGGACCGTGGCGCCCGGGAAGTCGGGGTGGGTCACCGTGCGGGAGGCCAGGGCGACCGCGCCCAGGCCGGGGGCGGCCTCCAGCCGCTCCTGGACCCGCGGCCCCACGATCGCGCCGAGCAGCGCGCTCGCCCGTGCGTCGTCGCCCAGCAGCCCGTCCACCGCCGCCGCCAGGTCGGCCACCACCTCGTCATAGGTCTTGGGACCGGCGTCGGTGGTGATGCCGTCGCGGGGGATCAGCAGATTCTGCGGGGTGGTGCACATCTGGCCGCTGTAGAGGGACAGGGAGAACGCCAGATTGGCGAGCATGCCCTGGTAGTCGTCGGTGGAGTCGATCACCACCGTGTTGACCCCCGCCTTCTCCGTGAAGACCTGGGCCTGGCGGGCGTGGGTCTCCAGCCAGTCGCCGAAGGCGGTGGACCCCGTGTAGTCGATGACGCGGATCTCGGGGCGGACGGCGAGGACCTTGGCGATTCCCTCGTCCGGCCGCTCGGCGGCCAGCGCCACCAGATCGGGGCTGAACCCCGCCTCCGTCAGCACCTGGCGCGCCACCTGGACGGTCAGCGCCAGGGGCAGCACGGCTTGGGGGTGCGGCTTGACCAGCACCGGATTGCCGGTGGCGAGCGAGGCGAAGAGCCCCGGATAGCCGTTCCACGTCGGGAAGGTGTTGCAGCCGATCAGCAGGGCGATACCGCGCGGGACGGCCGTGAACGTCTTGCGCAGGCGCAGCGGGTCGCGCTTGCCCTGCGGCTTGGACCAGTCCGCGGCGCCCGGAGTGCGGGTCTGCTCGGCGAACGCGTACGCCACCGCCTCCAGGCCGCGGTCCTGGGCGTGGGGGCCGCCGGCCTGGAACGCCATCATGTACGCCTGTCCGCTGGTGTGCATGACGGCCTGGGCGAACTCATGCGACCGGGCGCCGATCCGGGCCAGGATCTCCAGGCACACCATGGCCCGCGCCTCGGGACCGGCGTCTCGCCAGGCGGGCATCCCCGCCCGCATCGCCGGGAGGAGCACCTCGATGTCCGGATGCGGATACTCCATGCCCATCTCCGCTCCGAACGGAGAGACCTCGGAGCCCGCCCAGCCGTCGGTGCCCGGCTGGTCCAGCTCGAAGCGCTTGCCGCGCAGCGCCTCGAACGCCGCCTGACCCTCGGCGACGCTCAGGCTCGGGCGCCCGCCCTGGCCCTCGCCGCCGTAGGCCTTCGGGTGCTCGGGGTGCGGGGACCAATAGGCGCGGGTACGGATCGCCTCCAGGGCCTGGTCGAGGGTGGGGCGGTGCTCTTGCGTCAACTGCGCGGTGGTGAGTGCGGCGGTCACGACTGACCAACTCCTCGTCGAGCTGGGGCTGGGCTGGAATGGGCGACAGGGTTAGAGTAACCGAACGATCGGTCGGGACAAGAGGGCCTGGCGAACCTGTGGACAACTTCGTCCCTGTGGACAACTTCGTCGAAAAGGATCTGCGGCATGACTGCGATCGACCGTGGGACCGACCGCGCCGGCCTCGTCGCCGTCGTCGGCACCGGCACGATGGGCCAGGGGATCGCCCAGGTGGCGCTGGCCGCGGGCCATCCCGTGCGGCTCTACGACGCCGCGCCCGGCCGGGCCTCCCGGGCCGCCGACGCCATCGCGGACCGGCTCGGCCGGCTGGTCGCCAAGGAACGCCTCACCGCCGCCGACCGTGACACCGCCCTCGGCCGGCTCGCCCCCGTAACCGACCTCGCGGACCTGGCCGAGGCGGAGCTGGTGGTCGAGGCGATCCTGGAGGAACTCGGCGCCAAGCAGCAGCTGTTCACCGCGCTGGAGTCGGTGGTCTCCGACGGCTGTCTGCTCGCCACCAACACCTCCTCCCTCTCCGTCACCGCCGTCGCGGGCGTCCTGCGCCGCCCCGGCCGCCTCCTCGGTCTGCACTTCTTCAATCCGGCCCCGCTGATGCCACTGGTGGAGGTGGTGCGCGGTGCCGCCACGGACGAGGCCGCCGCCGACCGTGCCCACGCCACCGTCGCGGCCTGGGGGAAGACCCCGGTGCGCTGCGCCGACACCCCCGGGTTCATCGTCAACCGGATCGCCCGCCCCTTCTACGCCGAGGCGTTCCGGGCGTACGAGGAGCGCGCCGCCGGCCCCGCCACCCTGGACGCCGTGCTGCGCGAGTCCGGCGGCTTCAGGATGGGCCCCTTCGAGCTCACCGACCTGATCGGCCAGGACGTGAACGAGGCCGTCACCCGATCCGTGTGGGAAGCGCTGTTCCACGATCCGAAATTCACCCCGTCCCTCGCCCAGCGGCAGCTCGTCGCCTCCGGGCGGCACGGACGCAAGACGGGCCACGGCTGGTACGACCACTCCGAGGGCGCCGGGCGGCCCGCCCCGCACACCGCGGAGCCGTGCGACCCGCCCGGCAAGGTCGCCCTCCACGGCGACCTGGGGCCCGCACAAGGGCTGATCGGCGTCATCGAGGCGGCGGGCATCCCGGTGACCCGCGAGCCCGTCGGGGCCCATCTCGCCCTGCCCGACGGCACCCGCCTGTCCCTGGCCGACGGCACGACCGCCACCGAGGACCCCTTCGCCGCGTCGGTCCGCTTCGACCTGGCGCTGGACTACCGGACCGCCACCCGCGTCGCCCTCGCGGCGTCCACAGCCGCCCCCGAGGAGTCCCTGCGGTCCGCGATCGGCCTGTTTCAGGCGCTCGGTAAGGAGGTCAGCGTGGTCCAGGACGTTCCCGGCATGGTCGTGGCCCGCACGGTCGCGATGCTCGTGGACTTCGCCGAGGACGCCGCCGCCCGCGGGGTGGCGAGCCCCGAGGACATCGACACCGCCATGCTGACCGGCGTCAACTACCCGCGCGGACCGCTGGCCTGGGGGCGCGCGCTCGGCGCCCCCTGGGTGCGCGACACCCTGCGCAACCTCCACCACACCTGTCCGACCGGCCGCTACGCCCCTTCCCAGGCACTGATCCGGCGTGCGGCCGCCGATGAGAAGCTGCTCTAATCATGACCATGGCCAAGCGCGACACCTACACGCCCGAATCGCTGCTCGCGGTCGCCGTGGAGGTGTTCAACGAGCGCGGCTACGACGGCACCTCCATGGAGCACCTGTCCCGGGCCGCCGGGATCTCCAAGTCCTCCATCTACCACCATGTGAAGGGCAAGGAGGAGCTGCTCAGACTGGCCATAAGCCGTGCCCTGGACGGGCTGTTCGGCATCCTGCAAGAGCCCGCCGCACGCGAGGGACAGGCGATCGAGCGGCTGGAGCACGTGGCCCGGCGCACCGCCGAGGTGCTGATGGAGGAGCTGCCCTACGTCACGCTGCTGCTGCGCGTCCGGGGCAACACGGACACCGAGCGGTGGGCCATGGAGCGGCGCCGGGAGTTCGACCACCAGGTGGCCGAGCTGCTCAAGCGGGCGGCGGCCGACGGCGACCTGCGGTCGGACGTGGATGCCCGGCTGGCGACCCGGCTGCTCTTCGGCATGATCAACTCCATTGTGGAGTGGTACCGGCCGGGCCGCGGCGGGGCCGCTACCTCCCATGAGGTGGCCGAGGCCGTGATCCGTACGGCCTTCGCGGGCCTGCGCACCCAGACCTGACGCGCGACGCCCGCATCCAGACCTGACGCGCGGCGCCCGCGGGGTGGTACGCCCGCCCCCGGACGTGACGCGCGGCGCCCGCGCCCGGCCCTGGCCCCCGCTACGGCTCCGAGTCCAGGTCCGTCTCCTCGAAGACCAGCAGCGTCCGGGTGCTCAGCACCTCCGGTATGGCCTGGATCCGGGTGAGGACCAGCTCGCGCAGTGAGCGGTTGTCCTCGGTGTGCACCAGCAGCAGCACATCGAAATCCCCGCTGACCAGGGCGATGTGAGTGGCCCCGGGGAGCTGCCGGAGCTGTTCGCGCACGGTGCGCCAGGAGTTCTGGACGATCTTCAGAGTGATGTACGCGGACGCGCCCTGCCCGGCCCGCTCCTGGTCCACCCGGGCGCTGAAGCCGCGGATCACTCCGTCGTCGATCAGGCGGTTGATCCGGGCGTAGGCGTTGGCGCGGGAGACATGCACCTGCTCGGCCACGGAGCGTATGGAGGCGCGGCCGTCCATTTGGAGCAGACGCAGGATGTCGCGGTCGATGGCGTCCAGCGGGCGTGCCGGGGGTTTGCCGTCCGGATTGGCCATCTGTTCGCCCGGCATATCGTCCCGCCTCCCCTTCATGGACGTCCTGTCTTCATCACAGGGGGAGCAGAACCGTTTGTCCACAGGCTTGGGTCGCCTGTAGCCAAAATGCGTCAACGACCGAACAATCGGTAGGGGAGGGCGATGCCGCCCGGCACGCCCCGCCCTCCCGCCGTACGCCACGCCCAGGAGGTCGCGTCATGACGGTCCTTGAGCAGCCCGGTGCCTACCGGCCCACTCCCCCGCCCGGCTGGCAGCCCCGCGTCGACGCCGCGCCGCTGCTGCCCGACGCGGAGCCGTACCGCCTGCTGGGCGCCGCCGCTGCCGCCGACATCTCCCCCGATCTGCTGACCCGGCTCCACCGCGAGCTGGTGCGCGGCCGCCGGTACAACACGCAGGCCACCGCCCTCACCCGGCAGGGCCGGCTGGCCGTCTACCCCTCCTCCACCGGGCAGGAGGCCTGCCAGGTCGCGGCCGGGCTGGTGCTGGAGGACCGCGACTGGCTCTTCCCCAGCTACCGCGACACCCTGGCCGCCGTCGTCCGCGGCCTCGACCCCGTCGACGCCCTGACCCTGCTGCGCGGCGACTGGCACTCCGGGTACGACCCCCACGCCCACCGCGTCGCCCCGCTGTGCACCCCGCTGGCCACCCAGCTGCCGCACGCCGTCGGTCTCGCCCACGCCGCCCGCCTCAAGGGCGACGATGTGGTGGCCCTCGCCCTGGTCGGCGACGGCGGCACCAGCGAGGGCGACTTCCACGAGGCCCTCAACTTCGCGGCCGTCTGGCACGCCCCGGTCGTCTTCCTCGTCCAGAACAACGGCTTCGCGATCTCCGTCCCGCTCGCCAAGCAGACCGCCGCGCCCTCCCTCGCCCACAAGGCGGTGGGATACGGGATGCCCGGCCGTCTCGTGGACGGCAATGACGCGGCCGCCGTCCACGAGGTCCTGGCGGAGGCGGTGCGCCGGGCCCGCGGCGGAGGCGGCCCCACCCTGGTCGAGGCGGTCACCTATCGCATCGAGGCGCACACCAACGCCGACGACGCCACCCGCTACCGCCCCGACTCCGAGGTCGAGGCATGGCGCGCCCACGACCCGATAGCGCTCCTGGAGGAGGCCATGCGGGACCGCCATCTGCTGGACGACGAGGGGGTCCGGTCCGCGCGGGAGTCCGCGGAGCGGCTCGCCGCCGATCTGCGGACGCGGATGCACCAGGACCCGGTCCTGGACCCCATGGCGCTCTTCGAGCATGTCTACGCCGACCGGACCAGCCAGCTGCGCGAGCAGGCGGCCCAGCTGCGCGCCGAGCTCGACGCCGAGGCCGCGGACGCAGGGAAGGGGGAGTGATGACCACCGCCGTTGGGGCCGACACCGCCCGTAAGCCCGCCACCATGGCCCAGGCCCTCGGCCGCGCGCTGCGCGACGCCATGGCCGCCGACCCGTCCGTCCATGTCCTCGGCGAGGACGTGGGCACCCTGGGAGGCGTCTTCCGGATCACCGACGGGCTCGCCGAGGAGTTCGGCGAGAACCGCTGCACGGACACGCCGCTGGCCGAGGCGGGGATCCTCGGTACCGCCGTGGGCATGGCGATGTACGGGCTGCGGCCGGTGGTCGAGATGCAGTTCGACGCCTTCGCCTACCCGTCCTTCGAGCAGCTCATCAGCCATGTCTCGCGGATGCGCAACCGCACCCGGGGCGCGATGCCGATGCCGATCACCGTCCGAGTGCCCTACGGGGGCGGCATCGGCGGCGTCGAGCACCACAGCGACTCCTCCGAGATCTACTACATGGCCACCCCCGGCCTCCATGTCGTCGCCCCCGCGACCGTCGCCGACGCCTACGGACTGCTGCGCGCCGCCATCGCCTCCGACGACCCCGTGATCTTCCTCGAGCCCAAGCGGCTGTACTGGTCCAAGGCCGACTGGTCGGCCGACGCCCCCGAGCAGGTGCCGCCCATCGGGCGCGCGGTGGTCCGCGGGCCCGGCGGCGGCGGTCGGCGCGGCGCCACCTTGATCTCCTACGGCCCCTCCGTGCCGGTGTGCCTCGACGCGGCCGAGGCGGCCCGGGCCGAGGGCTGGGACCTGGAGGTCGTCGATCTGCGCTCGCTCGTCCCCTTCGACGACGAGACGGTGTGCGCCTCCGTGCGCCGCACCGGCCGCGCGGTCGTCGTCCATGAGTCCATGGGCTTCGGCGGGCCCGGCGGGGAGATCGCCGCCCGGGTCACCGAGCGCTGCTTCCACCATCTGGAGGCGCCCGTGCTGCGGGTCGCCGGATTCGACATCCCCTACCCGCCGCCCATGCTGGAGCGGCACCATCTGCCCGGGGTGGACCGGGTGCTGGACGCCGTCGCCCGCCTCCAGTGGGAGTCGGAGTGGACCGAGGGGAGCGCGGTCTGATGGCTGTCGTACGGGAGTTCACCCTGCCCGATCTGGGCGAGGGGCTGACCGGCGCCGAGATCGTGCGCTGGCTGGTCCAGGTCGGCGATGTGGTCGCGGTCGACCAGCCGGTGGTCGAGGTCGAGACGGCCAAGGCGATGGTGGATGTGCCCTGCCCGTACGGCGGTGTGGTGACGGCCCGTTACGGCGAGGAGGGCGCGGAGGTGCCGGTCGGGGCGCCGCTGATCACGGTCGCCGTGCCCGAGGGCTCGGACGGCGGATCCGGTCCGCCGGTCACCGAGGGCGCGATCGACGGCGCGTCGGGCAATGTGCTGGTCGGCTATGGCACGGCCGGTCCCGCCGCACGGCGCCGTCGCGTCCGGCCCTCCCCCGGGCCGCCGCGCGAGCTGCCCACGGCCCCTGGCGGACCGCTGCCGAAGACGGCGGCGGCCCCCGCCGTGCCCGTGCGCGAGACGACGGCGGCCTCCGCCAGGCCGGTGCCCGAGACCGTGACGGCCCCCGCCGGGCCCCTACCGGTGATCTCGCCCCTGGTGCGGCGGCTGGCCCGGGAGCACGATGTCGATCTGCGGCGGCTCAGGGGCTCGGGCCCCGAGGGGCTGATTCTGCGGGCGGACGTCGAACGGGCGGTCGCGGGCACGGCGCCCGCCTCCGCCGCGCCCGCGCCCGCCGCGCCCGCCCCCGCCGCGCCCGCCTCCGCGGCCCCCGCCCCGGAGGGGGAGCGGGTCCCGCTGCGAGGGGTGCGGGGCGCCGTGGCCGACAAGCTCGCGCGCAGTCGGCGCGAGATCCCCGACGCGACCTGCTGGGTGGACGCCGACGCGACCGAACTGCTCGCCGCCCGTACGGCGATGAACGCCGCGGGCGAGGCCAAGGTCTCCGTGCTCGCCCTCCTGGCCCGTATCTGCACGGCGGCCCTCGCGCGCTTCCCCGAGCTCAACGCCACGGTGGACATGGAAGGCCGGGAGATCATCCGGCTCCCCGACGTCCACCTCGGCTTCGCGGCCCAGACGGACCGGGGTCTGGTGGTCCCGGTGGTGCGCGACGCCCACACGCGGACCATAGAGGGGCTCTCCGAGGAGATCGCCCGGCTGACCGAGGCCGCGCGGACCGGGACCCTCGCCCCCGCGCAGCTCACCGGCGGCACCTTCACCCTGAACAACTACGGGGTGTTCGGGGTCGACGGCTCGACGCCGATCATCAACCACCCCGAGGCGGCGATGCTCGGGGTCGGGCGGATCGCCCCGAAGCCGTGGGTGCACCAGGGTGAGCTGGCGGTGCGCCAGGTGGTGCAGCTGTCGTTCACCTTCGACCACCGGGTGTGCGACGGGGGCACAGCCGGCGGATTCCTGCGGTTCGTGGCCGACTGCGTGGAGCGGCCCATGGTGTTGTTGCGGCGGCTGTAGCGGATGTCCGGCGGCGCCATACTCATGGGGTGACTCCAGGTGCGTATGACGCAGTGATCCTGGCCGGGGGCGCCGCTCGGCGGCTCGGTGGGGTGGACAAGCCTGCGCTGCGGGTGGGCGGACGAGCCCTGCTCGACCGGGTGCTGGACGCATGCCGCGGCGCCGGGCGGACCGTCGTCGTCGGCCCGCGCAGGCCCACGGCGCGGCCGGTGCGGTGGGCCCGGGAGGAGCCCCCCGGCGGCGGCCCGGTCGCGGCCGTCGACGCGGGCATCCGGCAGACCACGGCTCCGGTCGTCCTCGTCCTCTCCGCCGATCTGCCCTTCCTCACCCACGAGACCGTCGAGACCCTCCTCACCGGTCTCCAGGGCGCCGAAGGGGCCGTGCTCATCGACCCCGACGGCCGGGAGCAGCCCCTTGTCGCCGCCTACCGCGCCGAGCCGCTGCGCCGCGAGATCGCCCTCCTCGCCACCGAACACCGCGGCCTCGGCGGGCTGCCCCTCCGCCTCCTCGTCTCCGAGCTGGCCCTGGCCCGCCTCCAGCACCCCACCGCGTCGTTCGACTGCGACACCTGGGAAGACATCACCACGGCTCGAGCACGCATCAGGGAGCATGGACACGTGTTGGACGAATGGATTGCCGCAGTCAAGGCCGAGCTCGGGATCGACCTGGATGTCGACACCGCGGCCCTACTCGATCTGGCCCGTGACGCCGCACATGGCGTCGCCCGGCCCGCCGCCCCCCTGACCACCTTTCTCGTCGGCTACGCCGCGGCCCAGAAGGGCGGCGGCCCCGAGGCGCTGGCCGCCGCCACCGAGAAGGCCGCGGCGCTGGCGGCGCGTTGGGCCGAGGAGCAGTGACACCTCGCCAACCCCGGGACGGGGACCCGCTCGACCGCGAGGTCGACGAGGCGCTGGCGCTCGCCAATGAATCGCCGCCGCAGGGCCCGGAGCCGCCCGGAACGGAATCGGAGGAGGACTGGGCCGACGCCGCCCTCAGCCTGGCCAATGGCCGCCCGGGCCAGCCCACCCGGGAGCGAAGCCCCGGCGAGACCGACGGCATCGGCAACGTGGGCGACATGGGCGACATCGACCGTATTGGCAACACGGGCGACATCGCCGACACCGGCGACCCGATCCGGACGGACTGGGTCGAGACCGCGCTCGACCTGGCGCGGGAAACGGCACGGGAAACGGCGGAGGAGCCTGCGGCGGCCCTGGATGCCCAGGGCCACGTACGCCGAAGGCCAGAGGTGTATTCGAGGAGCCGATCCTCGGGTAGTCCGACATCGGAGGCCACTGGCGCCAAAGGCACGCGGTCCAGGGCCCCCGTCCATCAGGCCCCGGCCCCGCACCCGAAACGCGCCCCCGGCGCACCGACGCCCCACCCGCATCCCTCCATGAACCCACCGCACCGCAGCCCCGTCTCCTGGCCCGACGCCCGCGCCATCGCCGCCCGCGCCGCCGTCAAGGAGGCCGTCCACGCGGCCCCGGTGATGCGGCCGCTGTTCGAGGCGCTCGGCCAGGTGCTGGCCGCGCCGCTCGCCGCGCTCACCGATCTGCCGCCCTTCGACACCTCCGCCATGGACGGCTGGGCGCTCTCGGGCCCCGGCCCCTGGCGGCTGCCAACCGGCACAAAGGACCAGGACCACCAGGGCATCCTCGCCGGACACGGCGAGACGGCCCCCCTCCCCGACGGCCACGCGGTCCGCATCGCCACCGGCGCCCGCGTCCCGCCCGGCGCCACCGCCGTACTGCGCAGCGAGTACGGCACCGACGCGGGCGACGGCTGGCTGCACGCGTCCGCCGCCCACCCCGTCGTCCTCGGCCAGGACATCCGCACCCGTGGCCAGGAGTGCCGCAGCGGCGATCAGCTGCTCCCCGCCGGGACCCTGGTCACCCCCGCCGTCCTGGGTCTGGCCGCCGCGGCCGGGTATGACGAGCTGCCGACGGTGCGCAGGCCGCGCGTCGAGGTGCTGGTCCTCGGCGACGAGCTGCTCACCGAGGGACTGCCGCACGACGGCCGGATCCGGGACGCGCTGGGGCCGATGGTCGGGCCATGGCTGCGGGCGCTCGGCGCCGAGGTCTTGGGCACCCGGCGGCTGGCCGACGAGGCGGACGTGGTGTACGCGGCGGTGGCCGAGTCCTCCGCCGATGTCGTCGTGACGACCGGGGGCACGGCCGCGGGCCCCGTGGACCATGTCCACCCCACCCTGCGCCGCCTGGGCGCCGAACTGCTGGTGGACGGGGTGGCGGTGCGCCCCGGTCACCCGATGCTGCTGGCCCGCCTCGCCCGCGCGAACCGCGAAAACTCCGGAAACCGCGAGAACCCCGGAAACCGCGAGAACCCCGGAAACCGCGAGAACCCCGGAAACCGCGAAAGCACCGAAGCACCCAAAACCGCCGAACCCCCCGCAACCCCCGAACGTCCGTCCCGCCCGGCTCGGCATCTGGTGGGGCTCCCGGGCAATCCGCTCGCGGCGGTGTCCGGTCTGCTGACCCTCGCCGAGCCGTTGCTGCGGACGCTGACCGGCCGCCCGGCCCCCGACCCCGGCCCGGCCCCGCTGGCCGAGGCCGTGCAGGGGCATCCGCGGGACACCCGGCTGGTCCCGGTGACCTTCCGGCAGGACGCGGCCGTGCCGCTGCGCTTCAACGGCCCGGCGATGCTGCGCGGCATCGCGGTGGCCGACGGCCTCGCCGTGATCCCGCCCGGCGGGGCGAAGCGCGGCACGGAGGTCGACGTACTGGATCTCCCGTGGTCGGCGAGCGCGACAGAGCAACCGAGCCACGCGGACCAGGCACGCCAACGCACGGCCCAGGCGGCCGATGGCGAGGACATATCCCCCCAGGAGGGCCCGGCGTGAAGCTGCCCAGCCATGACGCGGCCGCCCGCACCCCCGGGGACGGCGGCCACCGCGTCCATCTGCCCCACTTCCCCGCGGGCCCGCTGCGCCAGGTCGGCCGTCGGCTGCTGCTGGCGCTGCTGGTGCTGGTGCTGACGGTGGCCATCGTGTACGTCGACCGCGCGGGTTACCACGACAACGCCGACGACCAGGTCGACTTCCTCGACTCCGTCTACTACTCGACCGTCACGCTGTCCACGACCGGTTACGGCGACATCGTGCCGTACAGCGACAGCGCGCGGCTCAGTAACATCCTGCTGGTCACGCCGCTGCGCGTGCTCTTTCTGATCATCCTGGTCGGCACCACCCTGGAAGTCCTGGCCGAACGCACCCGCGAGCAGTACCGACTGAACCGCTGGAGGTCAGCGTTGCGTGATCACACCGTCGTAGTGGGCTTCGGTACGAAGGGGCGGTCCGCGGTGCAGACCCTTTGCGCGACGGGGCTGCCCAAGAACCGGGTGGTCGTGGTCGACCCCAACCACAAGGTGATCGAGGCGGCCAACGCGGAGGGGTTCGCGGGGGTGGTCGGCGACGCGACCCGCAGCGATGTGCTGTTGCGGGCGGAGGCGCAGCGCGCCCGCCAGTTCGTGATCGCCACCCAGCGCGATGACACCGCCGTCCTGGTCACGCTGACGGCCCGGCAGCTCAACCGGGGCGCCAACATCGTGGCGGCGGTGCGCGAGGAGGAGAACGCGCCGCTGCTGCGCCAGTCCGGGGCCGACGCGGTGATCACCAGCGCCAGCGCGGCGGGCCGCCTGCTGGGCATGAGCGTGCAGAGCCCGACGGCCGGTGCGGTGATCGAGGATCTGATTCAGC
Source organism: Streptomyces sp. NPDC059455 (assembly GCF_042750115.1). Lineage (NCBI taxonomy): Bacteria > Bacillati > Actinomycetota > Actinomycetes > Kitasatosporales > Streptomycetaceae > Streptomyces > Streptomyces sp. NPDC059455. Next base: position 7,830 of record NZ_JBHYVB010000059.1, on the reverse strand, counting down.
AGGGCACCGGCCTGGACCTGGTGGAGCGCACGGTGGTGAAGGCCGAGGTGGGCAAGTCGGTGCGGGACACGGAGGACCTCGTGGTGTCCGTGCTGCGCGGTCATCGCCTCCTCGCGTACGACGACCCCGACGCCAGCCCGCTGCAGGCGGCCGACCGCTTGATCACGATCGTTCGCGCGCCGATGGTCCAGGAGTAGCCTCGCGCCCATGCATGCGATCACGATTCCCGAACCCGGTGGCCCCGAAGCCCTGGTATGGGCGGAGGTCCCCGATCCCGTGCCCGGTGAGGGCGAGGTCCTGGTCGACGTGGCGGCCGCCGGTGTCAACCGCGCGGATGTGCTCCAGCGCCAGGGCCACTACCCGCCGCCGCCCGGAGCCTCGCCCTACGCCGGTCTGGAGTGCTCGGGCCGGATCTCGGCGCTCGGCCCCGGCGTCACCGGCTGGGCGGTGGGCGACGAGGTGTGCGCCCTGCTCGCGGGCGGTGGATACGCCGAGAAGGTGGCGGTTCCGTCGGGGCAGCTGCTGCCCCTTCCCGAGGGCGTGGACCTGGTCACGGCCGCGGCGCTGCCCGAAGTGACCGCCACCGTATGGTCCAACGTCTTCATGATCTCCCATCTCCGGCCGGGCGAGACGCTGTTGGCGCACGGCGGATCGAGCGGCATCGGCACCATGGCGATCCAGCTCGCGAAGGCGGTCGGGGCGCGGGTGGCGGTGACCGCGGGCGGTCCGGAGAAGCTGGCCGCCTGCCAGGAGCTGGGCGCCGACATCCTGATCGACTACCGCGAGCAGGACTTCGTCGAGGAGATCCGCCGGGCCACCGACGGCGCGGGCGCGGACGTCATCCTGGACATCGTCGGCGCGAAGTACCTCGCCCGGAATCTGGAGTCGCTCGCCCTCAACGGACGGCTGGCGATCATCGGGCTCCAGGGCGGTGTGAAGGCCGAGCTGAACCTGGCCACCCTGCTGTCCAAGAGCGCCGCCGTGACGGCCACCGGGCTGCGGGGCCGCTCGCTGGCGCAGAAGTCGGCGATCATCGCGGCGGTACGGGAGCATGTCTGGCCGCTGATCGGCGGCGGCCGGGTCCGCCCGATCGTCGACAGCACCGTCCCGATGCGGGAGGCCCCGGAGGCCCACCGGCTGCTGGAGTCCAGCACGCATGTGGGCAAGATCCTGCTGACGACCTGAGGGCCGCGGGTCCGTACGGCGGCGCCGCCGCGATCCTTACGGCGCCGCCACGGCCCTTACGGCGCCCCCACGGCCCTTACGCGCCCCCACGGCCCTTACGGCGCCGCCACGGCCCTTACGGCGCCGCCACGGCCCTTACGGCGCCGCCACGGCCCTTACGGCGGGCGCCGCGGTCCTTACGGTCGTACCGGAGTCCGTACGGCGGCGTTCAGAATGCCCGGTCCCTACCCTCATGTGATGCTGATCCCGTTACGCAACGGTTCGGCACGGGAGGGTGACCACCGTGAACCCTGCGACGCTTCGCACACTCCCCGCTGCGGCCCTGCTGGCGGGCACCGCCCTGGCCGCGGCCCCCGCCGCGTCCGCCGCCCTCGCCGCCTCCGCCCCCGCCGACGACGGCGGCGGGCTGGCGGGCACGCGCGCGGGCGAGGGCCGTGCGCACCCCGGCCGCACCGGGACGCCGACCCCCTCGTCGCCGGACGGGGACCCCTCGGCCGACACGGGGGACGACGAGGGCACCGGGCGGTTCTCGGTGGTGCCCGAGTGGACGCCGTCCTCCCTCCCCGTCCCGCAGCGGCCGGACCGGCACCAGGCGCGCGAATCGCTCCCGTCCGGACAGCCTTACGGCGCTCGGCGGACCGCCGCCGAGCCCAGCGGGCGGGCGATGCGGGTGCTGCCGCTGGGCACCGGTCTCGCGCTCACTGGCCTCGGCCTCGGCCTGGCGTTCTTCGGCCTGCGACTGCGCCGCCGCTGATCACCGCGACCGCTCTGATGGCCGCCGCTGACGGCCGTCGCCGGTGATCGCCGCCGAAACCTCGACCCTCGCCCGTCGTACCGGGTGCCGGTGCGGAACAATAGGGGTATGAACCAGCCGATGAACGAACGAGCGCAGGAGAGCCCGCACGTCCTGGTCGTCGGTCCGGACGGCATGACACTCGGCGGCGTCGCTCCTGCTTCTGGCGAGGGCAGTGGTGACGACGAGTCGCGCGAGGTTCCCGTGACGGACATGGTCGAACAGCCGGCGAAGGTCATGCGGATCGGCAGCATGATCAAGCAGCTTCTGGAGGAGGTCCGTGCCGCACCTCTCGACGAGGCCAGCCGGGTCCGGCTCAAGGAGATCCACTCCAGCTCGGTGAAGGAGCTGGAGGACGGGCTGGCCCCCGAGCTGATCGGGGAGCTGGAGCGGCTGTCGCTGCCCTTCACGGACGATGCGGTGCCCACTGAGGCGGAACTGCGCATCGCCCAGGCTCAGTTGGTCGGCTGGCTGGAGGGGCTGTTCCACGGCATCCAGACCACCCTGTTCGCCCAGCAGATGGCGGCGCGCGCCCAGCTGGAGCAGATGCGCCGGGCGCTGCCGCCGGGGATCGGCGGGGGCGAGGAGGACGAGGACTTGCCCAAGCAGGGCGGCGCCCGCTCGGGGCCGTACCTCTGAGCCGTTGAGCCGTTGAGCCGTTGAGCCGCTCCCCGAGCCATGCGCCGGACCCGCCCCGGACACAACGACCGGACACGCACCGGACACAACAAAACGACGCCGCGGGCCTCACCAATCCGAGGGGGCCCCGGGGGGCGCGGGGCGGCGGGGGGGGGAGGGGGGGCCGGCACACCCCCCGGCCCTGGCGCGGCCCCCGCCCCGGACACAACTACGGGACACGCCCCGCACACACAAAACCCCGGGGGGGGGCCTCACCTTCCGATGAGGCCCGCGGCGTCGTCGTGCCGGAGGCGGAGCGAGCGGGAGCCGCCCCTACCCCGGGTTGCCGGTGGAGACGGTCAGCTCGATGGTGTCCGTCTTGGGGTTGTACGGCTCGTAGTTCCGGTACGTGTAATTGAGGACGGTGCCCTTGCCCCACAGATTCTCGTCCTGGGGCACCACGCGGTACTTCCAGCCCGCCGCGCGGATGCACTTCTTCACCGAGTCGATGTAGAGGTTCTGGAAGTCGGGCACCGAATACGTGCCCTTCTCGTCAGTGTCCTCGTACGCGTCGGTGCACTTCTTCGCCTCGATGGTCTTGGTCTTGTCGCCCATGCGGAAGCCCGCGGCGTTGTCGGAGGCCGTCGGCGACGCCGACTTGGCGCGGCCGCCCTTCTTGCTCTGGTCCTTGGAGCCGCCGTCGCTTTGGAGCGCGATGACCAGGATCACGGCGATGACCGCGATCGCCGCGACGACGGCCGAGCCTATGATCACGCGCTTGTTGCCGCTGCCGCCGCCGCTCCCGGAGGGCGAGGGCGAGATGTTGTACGGCGGCGGGGTGCTGGGGCCCTGGTACGACGGCGTCGGGGTCTGATACCCCCCCTGCCCCAGCGGTGTCGTGGACGGCCCCTGGCCGACCGGGGGCGGCGGGGTGGACGGGCCGAAGGCGCCGAACTGCCCGGGGGAGTGCTGCGGCTGGTACGGCGTCTGGACGCTGCCGGGGCCGGGGGCGGGCGCCTGCTGGTCGATCGGCGGGAAGACCGCCGAGCCGACACCGGAGCCGCTGCGGGCCGGGGGGCCGCCGCTGATGATGATCGGGGAGGCGCCGGTCTGCCCGGTACGGGCGACTCGTGCGCATTCGTCGCGCATGGCCTCGGCGGTCGGGAAGCGCTCGTTCGGGTTCTTCTTCAGCGCGCGGGCGACCAGCGCGTCCACCGCCGGGGGGATGGACTGGTTGATCGAGGAGGGCGCGACCGGCTCCTCCTGGACGTGTGCGTACGCGATGGCCAGCGGCGAGTCCGCGTCGAAGGGCAGCCGGCCGGTGAGCAGCTCGAAGAGCATGATGCCGACCGAGTACAGGTCGCTGCGGGCGTCCACGCCGCGGCCCAGCGCCTGCTCGGGCGAGAGGTACTGCGGGGTGCCGACGACCATGCCGGTCTGGGTCATGGAGGTGACCCCGGACTGCATGGCGCGGGCGATGCCGAAGTCCATGACTTTGACCACATTACGCTTGGTCATCATCACGTTACCTGGCTTGATGTCGCGGTGGACCAGCCCCATCTCATGGCTGATTTCCAGCGCCGCCAGCACATCGCTGGTGATCTTCAGTGCCTTTTCGGTCGGCATCGCGCCGTATTGCCGGACATCGCCGTCCAGAACCGAGCGCAGCGGCTGACCCTCGACGTACTCCATGACGATGTACGGCATCAGGGAGCCGTCCATGGCGTCCTCGCCGGTGTCGAAGACCGAGACGATATTGGTGTGCGTGAGTTTCGCCACCGCCTGGGCCTCGCGGCGGAACCGCTCGCGGAAGGACTGCTCGCGTCCCAGCTCGGTGTGGAGCGTCTTGATGGCGACCTGGCGGTCCAGCACGGTGTCATAGGCCAGGTGGACGGAGGCCATGCCGCCCTCGCCCAGCAGGTCACGCAGCTGATATCGGCCGTTCGCCAGAGATTGGCCTTGATGCCTGCCCGATGCGCCGTACTGGCTCATTTCGTACTTCCCCCTTGGCGCACTCACTACTCTGACGCGCACGTTTCGACGCATTGATCTTGATGTTCTGGATATCGTGGCCAAGTCTGCCCCAGGCCACGGACACGTCAAGCCGCGTTGCCCGTTCCGTGACCGGATGCGTAAGAACCCGTCACGCGATTTGCATCGCTTCACCGTCAACAGGTTTGATGGCCGGTCCATCACCAACCGATATACGGCGCGAAGGCTGTAGCGTGCCTAGCGGGAACCGTACCGCCCGTGGGCGGGGCGATCTCGACCCCACCCCCACCGAGAACGAGACGGCGAGGACCGATGGCACAGACCCAGGGCGCCCAGGGGCCCTCCGAACCTGACGCCAGTGGGTCCGGAATGCCGGATATGCCCGAGGTGTGGGGTAACGGGGGGCTTGTCGGCGATGGCCGATATCGGCTTACCAGTCGACTCGGCCGCGGCGGTATGGCGGAGGTGTTCGCCGCCGAGGACCTCCGGCTCGGCCGTACGGTCGCGGTGAAGCTGCTCCGCGCCGATCTGGCCGAGGACCCGGTGTCCAAGGCCCGCTTCACCCGCGAGGCACAGTCCGTGGCCGGGCTGAACCACCACGCCGTGGTGGCCGTCTACGACTCCGGCGAGGACACGGTCGGCCAGAACACCGTGCCGTACATCGTCATGGAGCTGGTCGAGGGCCGGACCATCCGCGATCTGCTGCTCAACGCCGAGGCCCCGCCGCCGGACCAGGCGCTGATCATCGTCTCCGGGGTGCTGGAGGCGCTCGCCTACAGCCATCAGCACGGCATCGTGCACCGTGACATCAATCCCGCCAACGTGATCATCACCCACAGCGGCGCGGTCAAGGTCATGGACTTCGGCATCGCCCGCGCCCTGCACGGCGCGCAGTCCACGATGACCCAGACCGGCATGGTCATGGGCACACCGCAGTACCTCTCGCCGGAGCAGGCTCTCGGCAAGGCCGTGGACCACCGCTCCGACCTCTACGCCACCGGCTGCCTGCTCTACGAGCTGCTGGCGCTGCGCCCGCCGTTCACCGGGGAGACCCCGCTGTCGGTGGTGTACCAGCACGTCCAGGACATCCCGGTGCCCCCGTCGGAGACCTCCGGCACCGTGCCGCCGGAGCTGGACGGCCTGGTCATGCGCTCCCTCGCCAAGGACCCGGACGACCGGTTCCAGAGCGCCGAGGAGATGCGCGGACTGGTCCAGTACGCGCTCCAGATGCTCCACGAGGCCGGCGGCCACACCGGCATGTGGAACACCGGCCCGGTCACCCAGCACCTGGGCGCCGCCACCCCCGCCATGGGCATGCCCGGCGTCGGGGCCACCACCGCGCTGCCGCACCCGGGCCACGGCGAGACCTCCCAGCAGCCGATCGTCACCGGCCCCGGTGGCGGGGGCGGCGGCTACCACGGCGGTTCCGGCCGCCGTAAGGGCCGCGGCAGGATGTGGCTGATCGCGGTGCTCGCGGTGATCGCGGTCGCGGCGGGGGTCGCCTTCGCCCTCCAGGCCGGCGACAAGGACGGCGGGAAGCAGCCGGGCAAGCACCAGACGTCGGCCCCCCAGAAGAAGACGGAGAAGCCGACCGACAAGCCGAGCCACACCTCGAACGACGAGACGGCCCCGAGCGACGGCGAGGCCACCTCTGGGGACACGGGCGGCGACTACACCCCGACCGCGGACCCGACGCCGACGTACCAGGACGAGCCCACGGACGGGCCGACGGACTCGCAGACGGACCCCGGCACCGGCGAGCCGACGGGCGAGGAGACCACCCCGGGCGGCGGCCAGGAGAGCACCACGCCGACGGGCCCGGAGACGGACCCGGGCACCGGCGAGCCCACCGGTGGCACGGCGGGTGCCACGGACGGTGGGGCCGGCACCCCCTGACGGCCGGGGGCGCCCCACGGCGCCCCCGTCATCCGCGGAAGGCGGCCCCAACACCCGCAGAAGGCGCCCCCGTCACCCGCAGAAGGCGTCGCGGACCGCGTCGTACTCCCGGGTCCACCACACCACCAGTGCGGCGGCCGCCGGGAACTGCGGATCGGCGCGCCGGTCCCCGCGCTGGTAGCGCCAGCGCAGCATCCAGAAGTCGTTGAGTCGCTCCCACCACACCCGGTGCACGGCCGCGGCCATCTCGGAGGTCCCGGCCCCCGCCGCGCAGCGGTACGCCCGCGCGTAGGACCGCACCTTGGTGAGCTCCAGGGTGCCGTCGGGCCGTACGAAGAAGATCGCGGCGGCCCGGACCGCCTCCTCGGCGCGCGGCTGCACCCCGAGCCGGTCCCAGTCGACGATGGCGGCCGGTTCCGTGTCGCGGTAGAGCAGGTTCAGCGGGTGGAAGTCGCCGTGCACCCAGCCGGCGACCGGGACGGCGTCCGCCTCCGGGCGGCGGTGGGCGTGCCGCTCCACCAGCGTCCGCCGCTCGACCAGCCGGTGCTCGGCGAGCTCGTCGAAGCTGTCGCGGTTCCGGCGCCCCCGGATCAGCGTGAGCAGCTCGTCGATGACGGCGAAGGTGTCCTCGGGGTCGGCGGCGGCCTCCACGGGCGGCCTGCGGTCGCCCGTACGGGCCCGCATGACGCGCTCCAGACAGGTGTGGACGAGCCCGAGCAGCCCGCCCAGCCGCCAGCACTGCGGGGCGGTCAGCTCACCGCCGTCGCGGTGCCGCCCGTCGATCCAGGGGTGTAACGCGTAGCAGCGTCCGCCGATGACGGCGACCGTACGGCCGTCGGCGTCGGGAACCGGCGGGGCGACGGGCACCCCCAGCGCCTCCAGCCGCTGGGTGACGCGGTGCTGGCGGGCGATGGCGGTGCGGTCGCCGTCGAGGTGGTGTTTGAGGAAGAACCGGCCGCGGGTGGTGGCGAGGCGGTAGCCCCGGTTGAGCAGCCCCTGGGTGAGCGGTTCGCAGGAGACGGCCTCACCGGCGGTGTCATAGCGGCGGAGCAGGGCGCTCAGGGTTTCCCCGTCGGGAGCGGCCTCGGCGGAGTGTACATGTGAGCGCGGCACCTGCCAGATGTTAGATCACCGGACATCACCGCCACGGCCCGCGAGGACGACGCACGGGCCCCCGGGGCACGGCCGGTTGACCGGGACGGGGCTGATGCGTCTCGGGCCGCGTCGCCCACCCGGGGCTGGAGGGCGTCCGACGGGTCTTGGTGCCTGCGGCGGGCTGTTTTGGAACCACCCCCCCACGACAAACAAAGGGTCGCGGCCCACCCACCCCAGGTTCTGGGTGCGCT
>NZ_JBHYVB010000058.1:48253-55407 GCF_042750115.1 Streptomyces sp. NPDC059455 | reverse complement strand
TTCTCTAACACCCCCACCGCCCGCGCGTCGTGGGTGTGGGCGTCCATCCTCTTGGTGGGACGCGGGGGGGGGGGGGGGGGCGCCACGGCCGGGGGGCGGGCCGGTCCCACCCCCGCCCCCCCCCCCCCCTCCCGGCCACCACATTTCACCACCGGCGTGCACATCGCCTGGACGGGCTGGAATGGCTCACCCGTCCAGGCGCCGGGGACGCCACGGCCTAGAGTCGGGATCCATGCAGAACACCGCGAACGCCGCCGGAACGGACGGCCCGGAGCTCGTTGACACCGCCCCGCTGATCGAGGACCTCTACCCGGCCCTGGCCAAGCTGCGCGAGGCCGGCCCGGTCCACCGGATCGCCGGCACCGACGGACGCCCCGCCTGGCTGGTGACCCGTTACGAGGATGTACGGCGGCTGTTCGCCGATCCGCGCCTCGCCCTGGACAAGCGCCACGCCGCGCCGGGCAACTACAGCGGCTTCTCCCTGCCGCCCGCCCTCGACACCAATCTGCTCAACATGGACCCCCCGGACCACACCCGGGTGCGCCGTCTGGTGGTCAAGGCGTTCACCCCCGGCCGCGTGGAGAAGATGCGCGAACCGGTCCGGCGGGTCGCCGACGAGCTCCTCGACGCCATCGAGCCCGACGGCCGCGCGGACCTCCTGGCCGCCTATGCCGGGCAGTTGCCGATCATCGTCATCTGCGATCTGCTCGGCGTCCCGCAGCGCGACCGGCGCGACTTCCGGGCCTGGAGTGACGCCCTGATCACCCCCGATCCGGCGCGGCCGGGCGCGGCGAAGGAAGCGGTCGGCAGCATGCTGCGCTTCTACACCGAGCTGATCGCGAAGAAGCGCGCCGAGCCCGCGGACGATCTGCTCTCGGATCTGATCCGGGTCCGTGACGACGAGGCCGGGGACGGCGGCGACGGTGACGGCGACGGCAGGCTCAGCGAGCACGAACTGACCTCGCTCGCCTTCCTCATCCTCCTCGCGGGCTACGAGAACACCGTCCATCTGATCGCCAACTCGGTGCTCACCCTGCTCGACCACCCCACGGTCCTCCAGGAGCTGCGCGAGGATCCGAGCGGTCTCGCGGCCGCCTTCGACGAGCTGGCGCGGTACGAGGGCCCCGCGACGCTGGGGATCCGCCGCTTCCCGCTGGAGGACATCGAGATCGGCGGTGTGACCATCCCCGCCGGGGAGACCGTGTTGCTGTCGGCGGCCGCGGCCCACCGTGACCCGGCCCACTTCAAGGATCCGGACGACTTCAATCCACATCTTGGCCGGTCCGGTCACCTTGCGCTCGGCCATGGCATCCACTACTGCCTCGGCGCGCCGCTGGCCCGAATGGAGATGGAAACCGCTCTGGCCGCGCTGCTTCGCCGTTTCCCGGGGCTGCGGCTGGACGTCCCGAGGGAGCGGCTCCGGTGGCGGCCGACGATCCGCGCGCGTGGCCTGATCTCACTGCCTGTCGCATGGTGATCGGGGGAAGCGAACAGGTTTTTGATGCATAACCCCCCGCCGATGCGGTAAAAAGGTCTTCGAGCCCGCCCGGTGTGCATCCCCCGTCGCACCGGGCGGGCCTCTGTGCGTCCGGGGCGCCGGCGACGGAGCGAGCACGCGTCCTGTGCCCCGCGGCCGGCCCATCCGCCTCACCCACCCCGGCCGTGGGCCGCCGTTACCCCTGAAATCCCTAGTACTCACCCCTGAGATCACTAGAGAGTAAGCTCACAGCCCTAACCACTGCTCCGGCTTTAGCGGACCCCATTAGCCTCCTCCTATGACGGTCCTGCCCGACGGGCTTCCCCTAGCCGACGATTTCCCGGAAGTGACGCGAGACCAATGGCGCCACCTCGTCGAAGGCGTGCTGCGTAAAACCGGCACCTCGGACGCCGTGGGCGCCGAGGCCGAAGAGGCCCTCGCGACCGCACTCGAGGACGGAATCACCGTCCACCCCCTCTACACCGCCGACGACGCCCCCGAGGACGCCGGATTCCCCGGTTTCGCACCCTTCGTGCGCGGCGGCCGGGCCGAGGGCTCCGCCGTGTCCGGCTGGGACGTACGCCAGCGGCACGCCCACCCCGATCCGGCGCACACCAACCAGGCGATCCTCGCCGACCTGGAGAACGGCGCCGGTTCGGTCTGGCTCGCCGTCGGCGCGGCCGGGGTGCCGGTGGACGCCCTGCCCGAGGCGCTGAAGGGGGTCTATCTCGACCTCGCCACCGTCGCCCTCGACGCGGGCGCCGACTTCGAGGCCGCCGCCCGCGCCCTGCTGCGGCTCTATTCCGGCCGCGAGGTGCCGCCGGGCGCCGCGCTCGGCAACCTCGGCGCGGACCCGCTGGGCCTCGCGGCCCGTACCGGACGCGATGACGGCCTGGCCGGGCAGCTCGCCGCCGCGGCCGACCTCGCCCGGATCTGCGACCGCGACCACCCGGGGGTGCGGGCCTTCGCCGTGGACGCGATGCCGTACCACGAGGCGGGCGCCGGGGCCGCCCAGGAGCTCGGCTGCTCCCTCGCCGCCGCCGTGGCGTATCTGCGCACCCTCACCGGGGAGGGGCTGAGCGTCGAAGCCGCCTGCGCGCAGCTGGAGTTCCGCTACGCGGCCACCGCCGACCAGTTCCTCACCATCGCCAAGCTCCGGGCCGCCCGGCGCCTGTGGGCACGCGTGGCGCAGGCGTGCGGCGCGCCCTCCGAGGCGCGCGCCCAGCGCCAGCACGCGGTGACCTCGCCGGTGATGATGACCCGGCGCGACCCCTGGGTGAACATGCTGCGCACCACCGTGGCCACCCTCGCCGCGGGCGTCGGCGGCGCGGACGCGGTCACCGTGCTGCCCTTCGACAGCGCCATCGGCCTCCCCGACGACTCCGCCCGGCGCATCGCCCGCAACACCTCCACGATCCTGCTGGAGGAGTCGCATCTGGCCCGGGTGATCGACCCGGCCGGCGGCTCCTGGTACGTCGAGAAGCTCACCGACGACGTCGCCCGCGCCGCCTGGGCCTGGTTCCAGGAGATCGAGCGCGCCGGGGGCATGGCCGCGGCCCTCGCCTCCGGGCTGGTCCGCGACCGGCTCGCGGAGACCTGGGCCCGCCGCGGCCGCGCCCTCGCCCGCCGCAAGGAGCCGATCACCGGCGTCAGCGAGTTCCCGAACCTCGCCGAGCGGCCCGTCGAGCGCGACCCCGCGCCCGAGCGGCCCGGCGGCGGACTGCCGAGGGTGCGCCGCGACGAGGCGTACGAGGCGCTGCGCACCCGCTCCGACGCCCATCTGGCGGCCGAGGGCGGCCGGCCCAGGATCTTCCTGGCCGCGCTGGGCCCCGCCGCCGCGCACACCGCCCGCGCCTCCTTCGCCTCCAACCTGTTCCAGGCGGGCGGGATCGAGGCGGTCCACGAACCGGTCACCGTGACCGCGGAGACGGCCGCCGAGGCGTTCACCGCCAGCGGCGCCCGCGTGGCCTGCCTGTGCTCCAGCGACAAGCTGTACGCGGAGGAGGCGGCCGCCGTGGCCGAGCGGCTGAAGGCGGCCGGGGCGACCCGGGTCTACCTGGCCGGACGGCCGGGGGCACAACAGGACGAGTACGAGCGGGCCGGAGTGGACGGATACGTCTTCGCGGGCTGCGACGCGGTCGAGGTGCTCTCCTCGGCTCTGGACACCATGGGGGTGGCGTGATGACGGGCTCTTCGCTGGAGCCCGGGAAGATCCCGGACTTCTCGGCGGTCGATCTGGACGGACCGGCCGAAGGCCCGGTGCCCAGCTCCGCTGACTGGGCCGCCGCGTTCCAGAACGGCGCGGGCAAGGGCGTGGAGGACCTGGTGTGGGACACCCCCGAGGGCATCGGGGTCAAACCGCTCTACACCGCCGAGGACCTCGAGGGCGTCGACTTCCTGGGCACCTACCCCGGCGCCGCGCCCTATCTGCGCGGCCCGTACCCGACGATGTACGTCAACCAGCCCTGGACCATCCGGCAGTACGCGGGCTTCTCCACCGCCGAGGAGTCCAACGCCTTCTACCGCCGCAATCTCGCGGCCGGGCAGAAGGGCCTGTCGGTCGCCTTCGACCTGCCCACCCACCGGGGCTACGACAGCGACCACCCCCGGGTCACCGGTGACGTCGGCATGGCGGGCGTGGCCATCGACTCCATCTACGACATGCGGCAGCTCTTCGACGGCATCCCGCTGGACCGGATGAGCGTGTCGATGACGATGAACGGCGCGGTGCTGCCCGTGCTCGCGCTCTACATCGTGGCCGCCGAGGAACAGGGCGTACCGCCCGAGAAGCTGGCCGGGACCATTCAGAACGACATCCTCAAGGAGTTCATGGTCCGCAACACCTACATCTATCCGCCGCAGCCGTCGATGCGGATCATCTCCGACATCTTCGCCTTCACCTCGCAGCGGATGCCGCGCTACAACTCCATCTCCATCTCCGGCTACCACATCCAGGAGGCCGGAGCCACGGCCGATCTGGAGCTGGCGTACACCCTCGCCGACGGTGTGGAGTATCTGCGGGCCGGTATGGACGCCGGGATGGACGTGGACGCCTTCGCGCCCCGGCTGTCGTTCTTCTGGGCCATCGGCATGAACTTCTTCATGGAGGTCGCCAAGCTGCGGGCGGCGCGGCTGCTGTGGGCCAAGCTGGTCAAGCAGTTCGACCCGAAGAACCCCAAGTCGCTCAGCTTGCGCACCCATTCGCAGACCTCCGGCTGGTCGCTGACCGCCCAGGACGTCTACAACAACGTGGCGCGCACCTGTGTGGAGGCCATGGCCGCCACCCAGGGCCACACCCAGTCGCTGCACACCAACGCCCTGGACGAGGCGCTCGCGCTGCCCACCGACTTCTCGGCGCGCATCGCCCGCAACACCCAGATCCTGCTCCAGCAGGAGTCGGGCACCACCCGGGTCATCGACCCGTGGGGCGGCAGCGCGTACGTCGAGAAGCTGACGTACGACCTGGCGCGGCGGGCCTGGCAGCACATCGAGGAGGTCGAGGCGGCCGGCGGCATGGCCAAGGCCATCGACGCGGGCATCCCCAAGCTGCGCGTCGAGGAGGCCGCGGCCCGCACCCAGGCGCGCATCGACTCCGGGCGCCAGCCGGTGATCGGCGTCAACAAGTACCGGGTCGACAGCGATGAGGCGATCGAGGTCCGCGCGGTCGACAACTCCGTGGTGCGCGCCGAGCAGATCGAGAAGCTGCGGCGGCTGCGCGCCGAGCGCGACGAGGCCGTCTGCCAGGACGCCCTGCGTGCCCTGACCGCGGCCGCCGAGTCCGGGCCGGGCGCGGGCCTGGAGGGCAATCTGCTGGCCCTGGCCGTGGACGCCGCCCGCGCCAAGGCCACCGTGGGCGAGATCTCCGACGCGCTGGAGAAGGTCTATGGCCGCCACTCCGGCCAGATCCGTACGATCGCCGGTGTGTACCGAGACGAGGCCGGACCGTCGTCCGGCGTGGACCGCACCCGCACGCTGGTCGAGGCGTTCGAGCGCGAGGAGGGCCGCCGCCCCCGCATCCTGGTCGCCAAGATGGGCCAGGACGGGCATGACCGCGGCCAGAAGGTGATCGCCACCGCCTTCGCCGACCTGGGCTTCGACGTCGACGTCGGCCCGCTGTTCCAGACCCCCGAGGAGGTCGCGCGGCAGGCGGTGGAGGCCGATGTGCACATCGTCGGCGTGTCGTCGCTCGCGGCCGGCCACCTCACGCTGGTGCCCGCGCTGCGCGAGCAGCTGGCCGAGGCGGGGCGCGAGGACATCACGATCGTGGTCGGCGGAGTCATCCCGCCGCAGGACGTCCAGACCCTGCACGAGGCCGGTGCCGCCGCCGTCTTCCTGCCGGGCACGGTCATCCCCGACGCCGCCCACGACCTGGTACGGAAGCTGGCCGCCGATCTCGGCCACGAGCTGTAATGCCACGGACGATCGACGTCGAGGAGTACGCCAAGGGCGTACTCGACGGCAAGCGCGCGTATATCGCGCGTGCGATCACGCTCGTCGAGTCCACCCGCCCCGACCACCACGACCTCGCCCAGCGGCTGCTCGTCGAGTTGCTCCCGCACACCGGCGGGGCCCGGCGGATCGGCATCAGCGGGGTGCCCGGTGTCGGCAAGTCCACCTTCATCGACGCCCTGGGCACCATGCTCACCGGGGTCGGCCATAAGGTCGCGGTCCTGGCCGTCGACCCCTCGTCGACCCGCACCGGCGGCTCCATCCTGGGCGACAAGACCCGGATGGAGCGGCTGGCGGTCGATCCAGGTGCCTTCGTACGGCCCTCGCCCAGCGCCGGGACGCTGGGCGGGGTCGCCCGCGCCACCCGCGAGTCCATGGTCGTCATGGAGGCCGCGGGCTATGACGTGGTGCTGGTGGAGACCGTGGGCGTGGGCCAGTCCGAGACCGCGGTGGCCAACATGGTCGACTCCTTCCTGCTGCTCTCCCTGGCCCGCACCGGCGATCAGCTCCCGGGCCTCAAGAAGGGCGTCCTGGAGCTGGCCGACGTGGTCACCATCAACAAGGCCGACGGACCCCACGCACGGGACGCCAAGTCGGCGGCCCGCGAACTGGCGGGCGCGCTGAGGCTGTTGCAGCCGCCGGACGCGCCCTGGAACCCGCCGGTGCTCACCTGCAGCGCCCGCGAGTCCACCGGGCTCGATGTGGTGTGGGAGCGCCTGGAGCAGCACCGCCGGGTGCTGGAGGCCACGGGCGCGCTGCACGCCAAGCGGCGCGACCAGCAGGTGGACTGGACCTGGTCGATGGTGCGCGACCAGCTGCTCGCGCGGCTGCACGCCCACCCCGAGGTGCGGCGGCTCGGGCCCGAGCTGGAGCAGCGGGTCCGCGAGGGCGCGCTGACGGCCACGCTGGCGGCGGACCGGCTGCTGGAGGCGTTCCAGGGCCCGGCTGACGGCGGAGCGTCCCGGGCTTTGGCCGACGGTGGAGCGTTCCAGCCCCCGGCCGACGGTGGATGAGGCGCCGCTGCCGGACGCGGCGCGGGTCGGGCCGTTCTTCGCGCTGCGCACCGGCAGTGGCGATCCGGAGGCGGAGGGGTACGCGCGGATCGGCGAGGCGTACCGGCTGACCGGCGCGGGCGCCGCCGGGCCGGTGCTGCGCGCCCGTGTCCTGGGGGGCGCGCGGGGGGCGCGGCGCCGCGGCGAGCCTCGCGGGGCGCGCGGGCGCGGCGCGC
>NZ_JBHYVB010000058.1:43786-48243 GCF_042750115.1 Streptomyces sp. NPDC059455 | reverse complement strand
CGCCGCCGGGCGGGTGCGGGGCGCCGGTGGCGCGGCGGCCGCCGCGACCCTGCGCACCGATGAACCGAGGGTCGCGGCCTCGCTCGTCTTCCAGGGGCTCGCCGCCCGGGTGTGGTCGCTCGCGCTCGGCCCGGCGGCCCTCTCCGGCGGGGTGCCCCACCTCCGGCCCGACCGGCTGTGGTGGAACCCCGGGCGGGTCGCCCCCGACGACCTGTGGTGGCCCGGCGCGCCGTCCGTGATGGGCGAACCGGGAGGACTCGCCGGACCGGTGGGCACCGCGGCATGCGTCCATCTGGTGCCGCTGCACCAGGCCATCGAGCGGGCGTACCGGGTCTCGGGGCGGCTGCTGTGGGGCAACGCGGCCTCGGCGCTGGTCGGTTCGCTGCGGGTGCTGCACGACTGGTGCCGGGCGCGTGGCCTCGACGAGGCGGCGGACCGGGCCGTCGAGCTGGCGCGCGCCCAGCTCGACCACCCGCCGCT
Organism: Streptomyces sp. NPDC059455; assembly: GCF_042750115.1. Lineage (NCBI taxonomy): Bacteria > Bacillati > Actinomycetota > Actinomycetes > Kitasatosporales > Streptomycetaceae > Streptomyces > Streptomyces sp. NPDC059455. The sequence continues at coordinate 47,763 of NZ_JBHYVB010000058.1, read as the reverse complement.
GCGCGACGCGGGCACCCTCAGCACCGCGCCGCTCGGCTACCGGCGCCGCACCTGCTGTCTCTACTACCGGGTGCCCGGCGGCGGGTTGTGCGGCGACTGCGTGCTACGCGAGGCGCCGGGGCACTGAGCCTCTATCCACCGGGAGGCGCATCTCCGGGACGCATTCTTGATGCCGCCAGGTGCGGTGTCCGCTGTGTTCGACGCCCCCGATCCGGTCGCTGAAGCCGGCCTGGTCCCGGTGCTGCGCCTTGCCGAGCGGGGGCGGCTGTCGGAACCGGTCCGCGAGACCGTACGCATCGATGGCGCGACCGCCTGCACCCTTCCACCCGCCTCCCGTAGACGCTCCGGGTATCACGCGGCGCCGCGTTCGCACGTCGCGACAGGACCGCGACATTGCTCGGATCCGGAGGGGACACCCACCTCGAAGGGTGGGCGCAGGTCACCCGCGCGGAGGGTGAGCCATGTCGCGACCCCAAGGAGGACGGGATGACCCCTTTCCAACGCGTAGCCCTGTCGTCGGCGCTGGTGGCCTCGGTGTGCGGCCTCCTGGTCACCGATGCCGTCATCACCGAGGCCGGGGCCGAGGCCGAGGCCGGACCGGCTTGCGTGAGTTCCATGAGCAGGAAGTGCGGTGGAGCGCGTGCGAGTTCGACGCGGCGGTGGAGTGCGCCACGATCAAGGTGCCGTTGGACTACGCCGATCCCGACGGACGGCGTATCTCGATCGCGGTCAGCCGTCAGCCCGCCGCCGACCCCGCCTCGCGTCGTGGCGTCCTGCTGGCCAACCCCGGCGGGCCGGGCGGTTCCGGCCTCACGACGACGGGTGCGGACGGCACGGAGGTGTCCTGGCCCAAGGACCGGTTCCGCGATACGGAGCTGAACGAGCATTACATGACCCTCGACGTCGTCGTCCACGAGCAGAGTCACGAGTGGTACGGGAACGCGGTGGCCGACGACGGGGAGGTCGACTCCTGCCTGAGCGAATGCCTCGCCTCGTACGCCACCTGGCTGTGGGACGAGGAGAAGGACGGCGTCGATCTCGACTCTCGCTACCGCGAGCAGGTGAAGGAGCACAAGGACGACACCGATTGGTGGCAGAGGCTCTACCGGCCCGACAAGCCGCCGGGGATCAGCACCTACAACAAGGGACCGCTCGCACTCCACGCGCTGCGCCGTCAGGTCGGCGAGAGCGCGTTCCACCGGATCATCAAGGAATGGCCGCAGACGCGGCGCGGCACGTACGCGAGTTGGCCCGACTTCGAGTCCTTCGCCGAGAAGATCAGCGGCCAGGACCTCGGCGGCTTCCTCACGGCATGGTTCCACGACGACGGGGTCCCCGAGGACGCGTACCTGTGGCCCGGAGATCTGAAGCCCTGAGACCGCGCCCTACGTGGTGAGGCCGACCGTGACCGTGTCCCCCACGCACTGATCACAGCCTCCAGCGTGCCCAGTTGTCTCCCGCCGCCTTGGGCATGCCGACACGTCGCGTCGCGTACAACCGTCCGCCCGTCGCCCTCGGGAGCCGGGCGGACCACCCGGCCGGGGGCCGGACGCGGCGGGCACCAAGCGTTCCACGATCAGCGCGAGCTTCAGACTACCGAGCATGCCCAATGAGACGACGTCCCAGAGGCGTCCGGGCCGCCGGGGTGCGGCGGACGGCCGTCCGCCGGGCCGATACGGTGGGCGAATGCCGAAGAACGAGAACCGGTTCTCATCCTGGCGGGGCTGGTACGGGCGCGTCATCTCCCGTCTGGTCCACCGCGGATGGCACGCCGTCCAGCGCGCCGGCGCCGTGACGGCCGAGCGCCCCGGCCCGTACCGCTTCGGCCGCATCGGCGTCGGCACCCGGCTGGCGTTCCCCCAGGGCACCCTCTTCGGCGAACCGTGGATCGAGCTCGGCGAGCACTGCGTCATCGGCGAGCAGGTGACCCTCACCGCCGGCATGATGCCCGACGTGGACCTCGGCCCCGAACCGGTGCTGCGCATGGGCAACGGCGTGGTGCTGGGCCGGGGCAGCCATGTGATCGCCTCCGTGTGCGTGGAGTTCGGCGACGATGTCTTCTGCGGCCCGTACGTCTATGTGACCAGCGACAACCACTCCTACGACGATCCGGACCGGCCCATCGGCCACCAGTGGCCACGTTCCGCGCCCGTCCACATCGGCCCCGGCAGCTGGCTGGGCGCGGGCGCGGTGATCCTGCCGGGGGCGCGGCTGGGCCGCAATGTGGTGGTCGCGGCGGGCGCCGTCGTACGGGGCGAGGTGCCCGACCACGCCGTGGTGGCCGGGGCGCCGGCCCGGATCATACGGCGCTGGGCCCCGGACGAGGGCTGGCAGCCGCCGCTGCGTACCCCGGCGCCGGTACCGATCCCCGAGGACATGACCGTCGAGCAACTGCTCGCGCTGGCCGAGCTGGAGCGCGGGCCGGGGCGGGACCAGGCGGGGGAGCGGGACCTGGAGCCGGAGGAGCGCGGTCTGGAGCGGGAGCCGGGGGCCGGGGCGTCGTAGCAGGTCAGTAGAGTTTCGTGGACAGAGTTTCGTGGACTGTCCCCGACCCGCGAAGGTGACCACCGTGAGCCCGCCGCCACCTCCCCCCGTGACCGTCATCGGCATCGGCGCCGACGGCTGGGAGGGGCTCGGCCCCGCCGCCCGCGAGGCGCTGCGCACGGCCGAGGTGGTCATCGGCGGACGGCGCCAGCTGGGCCTGCTGCCGCCGGAGTGCCCCGGCGAACGAGTGCCCTGGCCGTCCCCGCTGCGCCCCGCCGTCCCCGGGCTGTTCGCCGCGCACACCGGGCGGCGGATCTCCGTGCTGGCCAGCGGCGACCCCATGTTCTTCGGCATCGGCCGCACCCTGGCCGAGTTGCTGGGCGCCGAGCGGATGCGGGTGCTGCCCCATCCGTCGTCCGTCTCCCTGGCCTGTGCGCGGCTCGGCTGGGCGCTGGAGGAGACCGAGGTGGTCAGCCTGGTTGGCCGCCCCCTGGCCACGCTGAACCGTGAGCTCTACGCAGGCCGGCGGCTGCTCGTGCTCAGCGCGGGCGCCGACACGCCGGCCGAGGTGGCCGGATCGCTCGGGGAGCGCGGCTTCGGCCCGAGCCGGATGCGGGTGCTGGAGCAACTGGGGAGCGCGGGGGAGCGCTGTGTGGAGGGCACGGCCGAGGAGTGGCCCCATCCGCCCGGCGACCCCCTCAACGTCATCGCCGTCGACTGCGCCCCGGCGGACGGCGCCCGGCCGCTGTCGCTCGCCCCGGGGCTGCCCGACGCGGCGTACGACCACGACGGCCAGCTGACCAAGCGCCATGTGCGGGCCGCCACCCTCGCCGCGCTCGCCCCCGCCCCCGGGGAGCTGCTGTGGGACATCGGCGGCGGCTCGGGCTCCATCGCCGTGGAGTGGATGCGCGCCCACCGCACCTGCCGGGCGGTCTCGGTCGAACGCGACCCGGTGCGCGCCGAGCGCATCGGCCGCAACGCCGCCGCGCTCGGTGTACCCGGGCTGACCGTCGTCACCGGCGCCGCCCCGGACGCGCTGGCCGGACTGCCCACCCCCGACGCGGTGTTCATCGGCGGGGGCCTGACGGCGCCCGGAGTGCTGGCGGCGTGCTGGGCGGCCCTGCCGCCGGGCGGCCGGATCGTGGCCAACACCGTGACCCTGGAGTCCGAGGCGCTGCTCGCCGACTGGTACCGCCGCCACGGCGGCGACCTCGTCCGCCTCGCCGTCTCCCACGCCACCCCGGTCGGCGCCTTCACCGGCTGGCGGCAGGCGATGCCGGTGACCCAGTGGTCCGCCGCCAAACCGCCCACGTCCCGAGGCCCTGGCGGGAACGCCGCCGATCCCGGGGGATCGGTCGAAGCCGCTCAAGCCGCTCAAGCCGCTCAAGGAGAAACACGATGACGGTGTACTTCATCGGCGCGGGGGCCGCGCGCCGCCCCCCCCGACCCCCCGGGGGCGGGCCCCCCCCCCCCCGCCCCCCGCGGGGGGCGGT
>NZ_JBHYVB010000058.1:0-43776 GCF_042750115.1 Streptomyces sp. NPDC059455 | reverse complement strand
GCCGCCGACCCCGGGGGATCGGACGAAGCCGCTCAAGCCGCTCACGCCGCTCACCGAGAACCCCGTACTCGGTCTACTTGAACGCGGCGGGCCCCGGCGCCGCCGACCTGATCACGGTGCGCGGCGCCCGGACCCTGGCCCGCTGCCGGGTGTGCCTGTACGCGGGCAGCCTGGTGCCCCGTGAACTCCTCGCCGAATGCCCGCCGGACGCCCGGCTCGTCGACACCGCCCAGCTCGACCTGGACCAGATCACCGCCGAGCTCGTCGCCGCGCACGAGGCGGGCCACGACGTGGCCCGCCTCCACTCCGGCGATCCGTCGGTCTTCAGCGCCGTCGCCGAGCAGATGCGCCGCCTCGACGCGGCCGGCGTTCCGTACGACGTGGTCCCGGGCGTCCCCGCCTTCGCCGCCGCGGCCGCCGCGCTGAAGCGCGAACTGACGATCCCGACCGTCGGCCAGACCGTCATCCTCACCCGCATCGCCCAGCAGGCCACCCCCATGCCGGACGGCGAGGACCTGGCCACCCTGGGCCGCGGCGGCGCCCTGCTCGTCCTGCACCTCGCCACCCGCTACGTGGACCGCGTCGTCGCCGAACTCCTCCCGCACTACGGCGCCGACTGCCCGGCCGCCGTGGTCGCCATGGCCAGCCGCCCCGACGAACTGGTCCTGCGCGGCACCCTGGACGACATCGCGCCCCAGGTGAAGGCGGCAGGCGTGGTCCGCACAGCGGTCATCATCGTCGGCCGAACCCTGGCCGCCGCCCAGTTCCCCGACAGCCACCTCTACTCCCCACACCGCGAACGCCCCCACGAGCCCTGCGACACACCTGGCACCTGAGCCCCGTCCCCCGGGGCACCCCCCTGGCGCGCCCGCCGCTGTCTCGCCTGCACCCCGCCACCCGGGGTGGCGGGGGCCACCGCTTCCGCCCTCCGGCAGCGCCGCTCCCTCCCTGCGCGACCGGGAACCACCACCCGTCGTGCGCGCGCCGAAACGCCTGACGCGGTGGCGCGCGGTGTACGTGCGGTGCGCCGTGTGCGCCGTGGCGAGGGTGCGCGGCGACCCGCATCCCGGCGTGCCGCGCCGGGCGTTGACGGGCGCTCGCCCCGATGGCGCGGCGGGCGTGGTGCGTAGTGTCCGCCGTGGCGTCGGCGTCGGCTCCGTGCGCGAGGGGCCCGCGTAATGGGCGTGGTGGCCCGTACACCTGTGGTGGCCGCGACGGGCGGTTACGGGTGCTCGCCCCGATGGCGCGTGCAGGTCCGCGAGCGGTGGTCCGCGCGGTGGTCTGTGCGTGGCGGCGCGTGGCGCGCCCGCCGTGGCGTCGGTATCGGTGCCGCGCGCGGCGTGCTCGCGGTGGGCCGCGCCCGCTCCCGGCGCGTCTCGCCCAGCGCCGAACGCGTTGGCTACCCGCGTGCGTGGCCGCGTCGCGCCCTCGTGGCGGCGGAGTCGGTCAGCGGTTCCGTGGGCCGCGGGGTTCCGCGCGGCCCACGATCGTGCCGGCGCGGTCGATGCAGATGACGTCCACCGCCACCGGGGCCCCGCGTAGCACCCCTAGGGCCGTGTCGCGGGCCGCCGCCGCGACCAGGTCGCCCAGGGGGACGCCGCGGGCGGTGCACAGCTGTACCGTCTCCAGGCCGGTGTTGGCCGTGGCCACCGCCTCCGCCAGCTCCTCGTCCGCTCCTCCACGGCGGGCCAGTTCCGCGAGGAAGCCCTTGTCCACCTGGGACCGGGAGGAGTGCAGGTCCAGATGGCCCGCGGCCAGCTTGGAGAGCTTGGCGAAGCCGCCGGCGACCGTCAGCCGGTCCACCGGGTGGCGGCGCAGATACTTCAGGACCGCGCCCGCGAAGTCGCCCATGTCCAGGAGCGCGTCCTGCGGTAGCCCGTGCACGGCCACCGCCACCTTCTCGGACGTCGAGCCCGTACAGCCCGCGACATGCGTGCGCCCCGCCGCGCGGGCGACGTCCACCCCGCGCCGGATGCTGTCGATCCAGGCCGAGCAGGAGTAGGGCACCACGATGCCCGTCGTGCCGAGGATGGACAGCCCGCCGAGGATGCCCAGACGCGGATTCCAGGTGGAGCGGGCGATCTCCTCGCCGTGGTCCACGGAGATCTCGATCTCGACGTCGCCGGTTCCGCCGTGCCGGGCCGCGACCGAGGCGATGTGGTCGCGCATCATCTGGCGGGGGACGGGGTTGATGGCCGGTTCGCCCACGTCGAGCGGCAGCCCGGGCCGGGTGACCGTGCCGACGCCCGGACCGGCCCGGAAGACCACTCCGCTGCCGGGCGGCAGAACCCGTACCGTGGCCCTGACCAGCGCGCCGTGGGTCACATCCGGATCGTCCCCGGCGTCCTTGACGACCGCGGCCATGGCCCGGTCCGCCGTCAGCTCCTCGGCGGCGAGCGCGAACGCGGGCCGCTGCCCCTTGGGCAGTTCGATGGTCACCGGATCGGGGAACTCCGCGCCCAGCAGCGCGGTGTACGCGGCCGTGGTCGCGGCGGTGGCACACGCCCCGGTGGTCCAGCCGTGCCGCAGCCCCGACCGCTCCAGCTGCGCGCCCCGCCCCCCGGTCGCCTTGGCCGTCGTCTCCGCCTCGGTCTCCGCCTCAGCCATGGGCGGGCCGCCGCGCATACGATGACGGGCGCACGGACGACGAAAGGCACCCGATCCCGATGAACAGCGCACCGGCGCGCCATGTGCTCATCCTCGGCGGCACCACCGAGGCGCGCCGCCTCGCCGAAGAGCTCGCCGACGCGCCCGCGCTGCGCGTCACCAGCTCCCTCGCGGGCCGGGTCGCCGCGCCGCGACTGCCGGTGGGGCAGGTGCGGATCGGCGGGTTCGGCGGCGCCGAGGGCATGGCCCGCTGGCTCCGCGAGCACCAGGTGGACGCGCTCATCGACGCCACCCATCCTTTCGCCGACACGATCAGTTCCCACGCGGCCCGGGCGGCCGCAGACGTCCATGTTCCCCTGCTCGCCCTGCGCCGCCCCGGCTGGGTACCCGGTCCGGGCGACCGCTGGCACTCGACCGGCTCGCTGGCCGAGGCCGCGCGGCTGCTGCCGGGCCTGGGGGAGCGGATCTTCCTCACCACGGGGCGGATGGGCCTGGCCGCCTTCGCCCAGCTGACCGGGCAGTGGTTCCTGGTCCGCTCGGTCGACGCGCCCGAGCCGCCGGTCCCGCCCCGGATGGAGGTGATCCTCGACCGCGGCCCGTTCACCCTCGAGGGCGAGGCGGAGCTGCTGCGCCGCCATCGCATCGAGGTGCTGGTCACCAAGGACAGCGGCGCCCATGCCACGGCCCCCAAACTCGCCGCGGCCCGCGCCGCCGCCATCCCGGTCGTCATCATCCGCCGCCCGCCCGCCCCCCAGGGCATCCCGGTGGCCGAAACCCCGGCCGAAGCCGCCGCCTGGCTGCGGACGGCCCTGGCCTGAGCCGGGGCGCTCCGCGCCAGGAGCCCTCCGGGTGCTACGCCTCCGGGTACCGGCGCGGCGTCCAGACGATGTCGGTGCCGTCGCCGCGCCGGACCGTACGGGTCTGGGAGGAGCCCACCAGGAGGATCGTGCGCATGTCGACCTGGGCCGGGTCGAGGTCGGCCAGCCGGACGATCCGCACGCGTTCCCCGGGGCCGCCGATGTCGCGGCCCAGCACCACGGGCGTGTCGGGGGCGCGGTGCTCCAGCAGGAGTTCGCGGGCCTTGCCCACCTGCCAGACACGGCTGCGGGAGCCGGGGTTGTAGAGGGCGAGCACCAGGTCGGCCGCCGTGGCGGCGCGCAGCCGCTCGGCGATGACCTCCCAGGGCTTGAGCCGGTCGGAGAGGGAGATCACCGCGTAGTCGTGGCCGAGCGGGGCGCCGACCCGGGCGGCGGCGGCGTGGGCCGCCGTCATACCGGGGACGATCCGCACCGGGACCTCGCGGTAGGGGTCCTCGCAGGCGGCTTCCAGGACGGCGGTGGCCATGGCGAACACGCCGGGATCGCCCGAGGACACCACGGCGACACGCCGACCCCGCCGGGCGAGGTCGAGGGCGAACTCGGCGCGTACGGCCTCGACCTTGTTGTCGGAGGCGTGACGCCGCTGGCCCGGCCGCACGGGCACCCGGTCCAGGTAGGTGGTGTAGCCGACGAGGTCCTCGGCGGCGGCCAGCTCGCCGCGCGCCTCGGGGGTGAGCCACAGCGGACCGGCCGGGCCGAGGCCGACGACCACGACCTCGCCCGGGCGGCCGGACGCACCGCTCGGCGCGTCTACATGGTCACCGCTCGGCGCGTTCGCACGGTCGCCGTGTCGCGCGTCCCCGCCGTCGCCGTGCGGTGTCTCCCCGCCGTCACCGCGCGGCGCGTCCACGCGGCTCGGCAGCACCGCCAGCGAGAAGTACGGCACCGACTCCGGGTCGACCTCGGCCAGCGGGGCGGTCCGCTCCGCGGTCATCGTGGCGCGCTCCACATAGCGCGCGTCCGCGAGCCGTCCCGACCGCTCCAGCGCCCGGCGCACCGTCGGGAAGGTCCGGCCGAGCTTCATCACGGCCGCCGCGTCCGCCGTGGCCAGCCGGGCCGTCAACTCCTCCTCCGGCAGGGTGCCGGGGAGGACCGTCAGCACCTCCTCGCCCTCCACCAGCGGTGTGCCGAGCCGGGCGGCCGCGGCGCTGACCGAGGTGACACCGGGGATGACCTCGGTGGGGTAGCGGTCGGCGAGCCGCTTGTGCATGTGCATGTACGAGCCGTAGAAGAGCGGATCGCCCTCCGCGAGCACCGCGACCGTGCGCCCCGCGTCCAGATGCGCGGCGAGCCGGGCGGCCGCGTCCGCGTAGAACTCCTCCATCGCGCCGCGATAGCCGCCCGGGTGGTCGGTGGTCTCCGTGGTGACCGGGTAGACCAGCCGCTCCTCGAGGTGGTCGGGCCGCAGATGGCGCTCGGCGATGGAGCGCGCGATGCTGCGCCCGTGCCGGGCGCTGTGGTACGCGATGACATCGGCCGCGGCGATGACCTCCACGGCGCGTACGGTCATCAGGGAGGGGTCGCCGGGGCCGAGCCCCACACCGTAGAGCCGGCCCGTCTGCTGCTCGCTCACTCTGCCTCGCTCGCTATCGCGTTGATCGCGGCCGCGGCGATGGCGCTGCCGCCGCGCCGGCCGTGCACCACCAGGTGGTCGAGCGCCGCCGGATGCCCGGCCAGCGCCTCCTTGGACTCGGCCGCGCCGATGAAGCCCACCGGCACACCGATCACGGCGGCCGGGCGCGGCGCGCCCGCCCCTCCTTCTTCGATCATCTCCAGCAGCCGGAACAGCGCCGTGGGCGCGTTGCCGACGGCCACCACCGCTCCCTCGAGCCGGTCCCGCCACAGCTCCAGCGCGGCGGCGCTGCGCGTGGTGCCCATGCGCCGGGCCAACTCCGGTACGGCGGGGTCCGTGAGGGTGCAGATCACCTCGTTGTCGGCGGGCAGCCGCTTGCGGGTGACCCCGCTGGCCACCATGCGCGCGTCGCAGAGCACGGGCGCGCCGGACCGCAGCGCGGCGCGGGCGCGGGAGACCACCTCGGGGGTGTACGCGAGGTCCTTGACCAGGTCGACCATGCCGCAGGCGTGGATCATCCGCACCGCCACCTGGCTGACCTCGGCGGGGAGCCCGCCGAGGTCGGCCTCGGCGCGGATGGTGGCAAAGGACGCGCGGTAGATGGCCGCCCCGTCCTTCTCGTAGTCGAACACGGTGTCCTCGATCATGTCGTTCCACGGGCCGCCGCAACGGCGTCGGCCAACTGCTCTGCTGTCACTTCCACGCCGTCCTCCGCCTCCGGCGTGTCGCCCTTCGCGCCGCCCCGCACGGTGACCCGGTAGTCCGTGTCGCCGGTCGCCAGCGCGTCCACCCAGCGGCCCCCGGGGTGACCGCAGCGCCGTTCACAGCCGGAGACGTACACCGGCAGCGGATCGGGCGCGGCGTCCGCGACCCCGCGCGCCGTGTCCGCGACCATGCGTGTCGCGTGGGACCGCACATCCGCCAGGGACTTGGCGCAGCCGGGCCGTCCCGTGCACGCGCCGACCCCGAGCCACGGCGAGTCCGGCGTGGTCACCAGTCCAGCGTCGGACAGTTCCGACAAAGCGTCGCGCGCGTCGTCCGGGGCGAACCCGGGGAGCACCACGCCGCGCCAGGGTGTCATACGCAGCTCATCCGCCCCGCTCCGGGAGGCGAGCCCGGTGAGCAGCCGCCACTGCGCGGCGCTCACCCGGCCCAGGGGGAGGGCGACGGACAGCGCGTGGCGCCCGTCCGGGCCGGGGACCAGGCCGGGGACCAGGCCGGGGGCGGGTGGCGGGTGCGGCGGGCGCGGGCCCGGCGCGTCCGGGTGGCCCGGCGCGCCCGGGTGCGGCTCGGTGTCGATGCCCGCGTCGGCGAGTCGGGCCGCCAAGCGATCGGCGGTCACGGAGTGTTGCGCGGGCAGTTCGCGTACCCGCCACGCCCGGGTGCCGCTCTCCCGCGCCCTCGCCAAGAACTCCACCGCGGCCAGCGCGGCGGCCCGCGCCGCGTCCTCGCTCCGCACCCACAGATCACCCCCCGCGGTCGCCTCGCCCGTGGCGGCGCTCGCCACGCCCACACCCGCCGCCGGCCCCCCGACCCGCAGTACCGCTCCACCACCAGGCGTTGCGATCAATGTCACATCCGCACCCAACGCGGCCACATCGCCACGCCCATCGTCCAGCGCGAACAGAAACCTGCCCGACAAGCCCGACAATTCCCCGCGTGCCGCCAACGTGTCGACGGATGCCTCGTCGCACAGCACGGCGTCCAATTCCCGCACCCACGCCACCACATCGGCGTGCCCCGCGCCGTCCAGGCCGGACAGCGGCGATGCCACGATGTTGCGCACCCGGTCATGACGGTCCGAGGGAAGCAGTCCGGCCGCCCGCAGCCGGGCCGCCAGCTCCGCGTCGCACCCCGCCGCCAGGCCGCGCACCTGCGCATTGCCCCGTGAGGTGATGTCCAGCCGCCCGTCGCCCAGCTCCTCGGCCACCCGTCCCAGCGCCTGCGCCTGACGGGCCGTCAGCAGCCCGGCCGGCACCCGGATCCGGGCCAGCGAACCGTCGTCCGCCGGGTGCAGTCGCAGTGCGCCCGGACAGGCGTCATCGCGCCCGCGCACGGGGGTTTCATCCCCGGATGGGGTGGTTGTCGGGGGGAGGGGCATGGCGGCGAGCATACCGACGATCCGGTCCGGCCCACCGCCCCGACCAGGCCGGAACTCACCACCCCGTGGCAGGTCGGCAACGCTTACTATGCTCAGCGGCGGGTCGATCCCGGCCCGCCGAACGCACAAGACGGCACTCACGGTAGGAAGCCGGTGGAAATCCGGCGCGGTCCCGCCACTGTGAGCGCGGCGGCTGCCGAACGGCAGCGGACGCGCGAGCCAGGAACTGCCGCCGTCTTCAACCCGCCCGGGGCGCGGACCCCGAGGAAGGCATGCGCCGCATGATTCTGCTGCTGTCGACGTCCGACACCGACCTGCTCAGCGCCCGTGCCGCCACGGGCCCGGTGCCGTACCGCCTCGCCAACCCGGCCCGCCTCGCCCTCGAGGACCTCCCCGGTCTGCTCGACGGCGTCGAACTCGTCGTCGTACGGCTCCTCGGCGGCATCCGCGCCTGGCAGGAGGGGCTCGACACGCTGCTCGCGGGCGACCTGCCCGTCGTGGTCCTCAGCGGTGAACAGGCGCCGGACGCCCAGCTCATGGAGGCGTCCACGGTCCCGGTCGGTATCGCCGCCGAGGCCCACGCCTACCTCGCCCACGGCGGGCCCGGCAACCTGGACCAGCTGGCCCGGTTCCTCTCCGACACCGTGCTGCTCACCGGCCATGGCTTCGAACCGCCCGCGCCCGCGCCCACCTGGGGTCCGCTGGAGCGCACCGGCCACCCGGCGGCCCCGGGCGACGCCGCCGCCCCGAGCATCGCGGTGCTCTACTACCGCGCCCACCACATGAGCGGCAACACCGCCTTCGTGGAGGCCCTGTGCCGCGCCGTGGAGGACGCCGGGGGCCGCCCGCTGCCGCTGTTCGTCGCCTCGCTGCGCGCCCCCGAACCCGAGCTGATCGAGGCCCTCGGCGCGGCCGACGCCATTGTCACCACCGTTCTCGCGGCCGGTGGCACCCGCCCCGCCGAGGCCTCCGCGGGCGGCGACGACGAGGCGTGGGACGCGGGCGCGCTCACCGCGCTCGACGTGCCCGTACTCCAGGCGCTGTGCCTGACCTCGTCGCGCGCCACGTGGGAGGAGAGCGACGAGGGGCTGTCGCCGCTGGACGCCGCGACCCAGGTCGCCGTCCCCGAGTTCGACGGGCGGCTCATCACCGTGCCGTTCTCGTTCAAGGAGGTGGACGAGGACGGTCTGCCGGTCTATGCCGCCGACGCCGAGCGCGCCGCGCGTGTCGCCGGAATCGCGGTACGACACGCCCGGCTCCGCCATATCCCCGCCGCCGACAAGCGCCTCGCGCTCGTCCTCTCCGCCTACCCCACCAAGCACTCCCGGATCGGCAACGCCGTCGGCCTCGACACGCCCGCGAGCGCCGTCGCCCTGCTGCGCCGGCTGCGCGCCGAAGGCTACGACCTCGGTCCCGAGGAAGGGCCGGACGCGCTCCCGGGCCTGGTCTCCGGCGAGGGCGACGAGCTGATCTACGCCCTCATCGAGGCGGGCGGCCACGACCAGGAGTGGCTCACCGAGGAGCAACTCGCCCGCAACCCCGTCCGCATCCCGGCCGCCGACTACCGCCGCTGGTACGCCACGCTGCCGCGGGAGCTCCGGGACGCGGTCGAGGAGCACTGGGGCCCGCCGCCCGGCGAGATGTTCGTGGACACCAGCCGCGACCCCGAGGGCGAGATCGTGCTGGCCGCGCTGCGCCGCGGCAATCTCCTGGTGGTCATCCAGCCGCCGCGCGGCTTCGGCGAGAACCCCATCGCCATCTACCACGACCCCGATCTGCCGCCCTCGCACCACTACCTGGCCGCCTACCGCTGGATGGCCACCGCGCGGACGGACGGCGGCTTCGGCGCCGACGCCATGGTCCACCTGGGCAAGCACGGCAACCTGGAGTGGCTGCCGGGCAAGAACGCCGGACTGTCCGCCGCCTGCGGCCCCGACGCCGCGCTCGGCGATCTGCCGCTGATCTACCCCTTCCTGGTCAACGACCCGGGCGAGGGCACCCAGGCCAAGCGCCGCGTCCACGCCACCCTGGTCGATCACCTCGTGCCGCCGATGGCCCGCGCCGACTCCTACGGCGACATCGCGCGGCTGGAGCAGCTGCTGGACGAGTACGCGGCCATCTCCGCGATGGACCCGGCCAAGCTCCCCGCCATCCGCGCCCAGATCTGGACCCTCATCCAGGCCGCCCAGCTCGACCACGACCTGGGCCTGGAGCAGCGGCCGGACGACGACGGCTTCGACGACTTCCTGCTGCACGTCGACGGCTGGCTGTGCGAGATCAAGGACGCCCAGATCCGCGACGGACTGCATGTCCTGGGCGGCGCGCCGACCGGACCCGAGCGGGTCAACCTCGTGCTGGCCATCCTCCGCGCCCGCCAGATCTGGGGCGGTACGTCCGCACTCCCCGGTCTGCGCGAGGCGCTCGGCCTGGACGAGTCGGCCGCCACCCGCACCGGCGCCGACGAGGCCGAGGAGCGGGCCCGCGCGCTGGTCCAGGCGATGGAGGACGCCGCATGGGCCCCGGAGGCCGTCGAGAAGGCCGTCCTCACCCTGCCCGATGAGCAGCGCCCCGCGGTCTCCGCGGTCCTCGACTTCGCCGCCCGCGAGGTGGTACCCCGGCTGGCCGCCACGACGGACGAGATCGACCACGCCGTGCACGCGCTGAACGGCGGCTTCGTTCCGGCCGGGCCGTCCGGCTCGCCGCTGCGCGGACTGGTCAACGTCCTGCCGACCGGTCGCAACTTCTACTCCGTCGACCCCAAGGCCGTGCCCAGCAGGCTGGCCTGGGAGACCGGTCAGGCCCTCGCCGATTCGCTCCTGGAGCGCTACCGCGCGGACAACGACGGTCAGTGGCCGAAGTCCGTCGGCCTCTCGCTGTGGGGGACGAGCGCGATGCGCACCTCCGGCGACGATGTGGCCGAGGCGCTGGCGCTGCTGGGCATCCGACCGGTGTGGGACGACGCCTCGCGGCGGGTGACGGGGCTCGAACCCGTACCTCTCGACCAGCTGGGCCGCCCGCGTGTCGATGTCACCCTGCGCATCAGCGGGTTCTTCCGGGACGCCTTCCCGCATGTCGTCGGGCTGCTGGACGACGCCGTACGGCTCGCCGCCTCCCTCGACGAGAGCGACGACGACAACTACGTACGGGCACACACCCGCGCCGACCTCGCCGCACACGGTGACGAGCGCCGCGCCACCACCCGGATCTTCGGCTCCCGACCCGGCACCTACGGCGCCGGATTGCTCCAGCTCATCGACAGCCGCGACTGGCGCACCGACGCCGACCTCGCGGAGGTCTACACGGTCTGGGGCGGCTACGCCTACGGCCGCGGGCTCGAGGGGCGCCCGGCGCGGGCGGAGATGGAGAGCGCCTACCGCCGGATCGCGGTCGCGGCCAAGAACACCGACACCCGCGAGCACGACATCGCCGACTCCGACGACTACTTCCAGTACCACGGCGGCATGGTGGCCACCGTGCGCGCCCTGAAGGGCACCGCGCCCGCCGCGTACATCGGCGACTCCACCCGCCCCGAGACGGTGCGCACCCGCACCCTCCACGAGGAGACCTCAAGGGTCTTCCGCGCCCGGGTGGTCAACCCGCGCTGGATCGAGGCGATGCGCCGCCACGGCTACAAGGGCGCCTTCGAGCTCGCCGCGACGGTCGACTACCTCTTCGGCTACGACGCGACCACGGGCGTGGTCGCCGACTGGATGTACGACAAGCTCGCCCAGACCTATCTGCTCGACCCGGAGAACCGCGCCTTCCTGGAGGAGGCCAACCCCTGGGCGCTGCACGGCATGGCCGAGCGGCTGCTGGAGGCCGAGAGCCGCGGGCTGTGGGACGAGCCCGACCCGGAGGTGCTGGAGCGGGTGCGGGAGCTGTACCTGGAGACGGAGGGCGGCCTGGAGGGCGGGGACGACGAGTAGGCGCGTCCGCCGCATCCCCGCGCGTCCGGCGGTGGCTCAGTCGGCGGGCGAGCGTGTCGCCGGGCGGGTCGCCGCCCGGATCCGGTCCGGCCAGGGGGGACAGTTGACCAGTTCGGTCCACTCGCGGTCGTAGCGCCCGGGCACCGCGCGCCCCGCGGAGGCCCAGCGCTCGACCAGCGCCGCGTAGATCGGTACGGATGTGGATGTGTGAACGGTCTGATGAACCGTTCCGTCGCCTTCGGTGCTCCGGTCCAGCGCTCTGCTCGGCTGCGAGAGAGAACGGCGTCGCATCGTCGTCGTCATATTCGGACAACGCGCCGTGCCCCGCCGGGTCACCTTCCGCACGCCGGTCTCACCCGCATCGGCGTGGTGTCGCACATGTCAGCGACTGCCTGGTGGCCTGACCCGGCGGCTCCACCGTGACCCGCCCGGACGACCGGCCCGCCGGCCCCCTTTTCGCACGGCGAAATGAAAAGCATTGCCGCATTCATAAAGCTCATTCGGTGCCGGGGCAAGTGTTTATTGATAACCGTGTCCATTGCAGCCTTTGGCGAATTCCCCTCGGGCCTGTTTCAATTGCGCTGTCCCGAAGACGATCCGAGGAGGAGCCGGTGGGAGCTCATACGCACGGACCCGACGAGGGGCACGGTGGGGCTGGCCACGGCGGCCACAGCCACGGGGTGGCGGAGAACGCCGACCGCCGGTGGCTGACCCTCGCCCTCGCGCTGATCAGCGGCTTCATGGCGGTGGAGGTCGTCGTCGGGATCGTCGCCCGCTCCGTGGCGCTGCTGTCCGACGCGGCCCATATGCTCACCGACGCCGCCTCGATCGTTCTCGCCCTCATCGCGATCCGGCTCTCGGCGCGCCCCGCACGTGGCGGATACACCTATGGGCTCAAGCGGTCGGAAATCCTTTCCGCCCAGGCCAATGGGCTTTCCCTGCTGCTGCTCGGCGCCTATCTCGGCTATGAGAGTGTGGGACGGCTGATCGATCCGCCCGAGGTGACCGGTGGTCTGGTGCTGACCACCGCGCTGGTCGGTGTGGTGGTGAATCTCGCGGCCGCGTGGTGCATGTCGAAGGCGAACCGCTCCTCGCTCAATGTCGAGGGCGCCTTCCAGCATGTGCTCAACGATCTCTACGCCTTCATCGCCACCGCCGTCGCTGGGCTGGTGGTGGTGGTGACGGGCTTCGCCCGGGCCGACGCGATCGCCGGTCTGCTGGTGGTGCTCCTCATGATCAAGGCGGGCGTGGAACTGCTGCGGGCCTCCGGCCGGGTGCTGCTGGAGGCCGCCCCCACCGGCGTCGAGCCCGATGAGGTGGGCGGCCGGCTGGTCGCCCATGGGCAGGTGGCCGAGGTGCACGATCTGCATGTCTGGCAGATCACCTCGGGCGAGGTCTCGCTCTCCGCCCATGTCCTGGTGGCGGCGGGCGGCGACTGCCACGCCGTCCGGGAGGATCTGGAGGCGGTGTTGAGCGGTGAGTACGGGATCACCCACACCACGCTGCAGGTGGACCATCTGGACGAGCCCGCCGAGCGGGGACGTCTCGACGGGGAGCACTGTCCGACCGCCCACGGCCCGGTGCACCGGGCCGCGTCGTACGGCCACTGAGCAGGGGTCCGGGAACGGCCGGCGGGTCGGCCGGGTCAGGCCGCGGCCGGGGCGGCGGTCGGCCTGAAGGCGGCGGTCAGAAGCGTCTTCGCGAGCTTGGCGACCAACGCCTCGAGCGCGAGCTGGGCCAGCTTGACCAGGACGGTCGTGAGAATGTCGGCCATGAGTACCTCACTGGATGGAACACGAACGGAAGCGAGGCATCCGCTTCCAGTTCCATAGCCTGACCGGGGCCGGAAAGCGGGCGGCGCACATCGGGTGAGCGTCGGGTTAACGGATGGAAAGATCTGGGTGAGAAACGCCGGAGATGTCCCGTTCCCGGGCTCCATCCTCAGACCGCGAGCGGCACTCGCCGGGGGAAGAGCAGCCGCGGCGCTACGGCCGCCCCCACGGTGGCGGCGGCCGCGCAGCCGCCGACGATCGACCAGGCCATCGGGCCCAGCGGCGTACAGCCGAAGAAGTGGCTGACCACCGGCGTCTCCACGATGGCGAACAGCGTGGCAGCCGAGGCGACGCTGGTGATCAGCACCAGGGGGCTGTGCCAGTCGGTCAGATACGTCTGGCCCAGCTGGGTGCCGACCAGGGCCGCGAGCCCCATGGTGCTCGCCCGCCGGGCCCGGCCCGTCATCCGCCCGCACTGCCAGGCCGCCGCGGCACCCAGCGCGGTGGCACTGCCGCGCACCGCGAGGATACGGCCCAGATCGGAGCCGAACAGCGCCGATGACGGGCCGCCGACCAGCGGGTCCTCACCGGACTTGTGCTCCCGGGCCCGGGCCAGGGCCACCGCGAGGGCGGGCAGCATGTCGGTCAGCAGATTCACCAGCAGCAGTTGACGGGTGCCCAGCGGCGCCCGCCCGGCCACCGCCGCGCCCAGGAGGGTGAACGCGACCTCGCCCGCGTTCCCGCCGACCAGGATCGCCACCGCGTCCCGCACACTGCGCCACAGCGCCCTGCCCTCCCGCAGCGCGTCGAGGATCCGGGTCGGGTCCGGGTCGGTGAGCACCAGGTCCGCCGCGGCGCGGGCCGAGGCCGAGCCGTGGGCGGACAGCCCGATGCCGATGTCCGCGAGGCGGATGGCGGCCGCGTCGTTCACCCCGTCCCCGGTCATGGCCACCACCTGCCCGGCCTGCCGCAGCGCCTGGACGATACGGACCTTGTGCTCGGGGGAGACCCGGGCGAAGACGGTGGCACGGGCGATCCGCTCGACCCGCTCGCCTTCGGGCAGGGTGTCCAGCTTCGCCCCGGTGAGCACCGGCTCGGCGTCCGGGATGCCCAGCTCCCGGGCGATGGCGACCGCCGTGGTCGGATGGTCGCCGGTGACCATGGCGACGCGCACCCCGGCGTCCGTCAGCCGCTTGACGGTCTCGGCGGCGCCCGGCCGCGTGGTGTCGGCGATGGCGATGAAGCCCAGCAGCGTCAGCTCCCGGGCGATCTCGGCCACCTCCGCCGTCGGCGTGTCGGACGCGGCGGGCCGGGTCTCGGCCACTGCCAGCACCCGCAGCCCGTCCGAGGCCAGCGAGTACAGCAGGCGCTCGGTGGCGCGCCGCCGCTCCGGGGTCAGCGGCACGGTGTCGTCCGCCGCCCCCGGGCTCAGGGCGTAGGCGCACCGGGCGAGCACGACCTCGGGCGCGCCCTTGACGGCCAGATGCGGGCGCCCGGACTGGGTGCCCAGACACGCCGAGAAGCCCCGACTGGCCTCGAAGGGCAGCTCGGACACCGCGCGCCAGGCGCCGTCCCCGTCGCAGTGCGCCGCAGCCGCGTCGATGACGGCCTGGTCGGTGGCGTGGGCCAACGCCCGCCCGCCTTCCGGCTCGGGACACGCCCGGGCCGCGGTGCGCAGCAGCCGCTTGCCCAGCGCACCGCGGGTCGGCAGCTCCTGGTCGTACCCGGCGACCCGGGCCACGGCCAGCCGGCCCTCGGTCAGGGTGCCGGTCTTGTCGAAGCAGACGACGTCCACCCGGCCCAGGGCCTCCAGCACCCGCGGCGAGCGCGTCAGCACCCCGCGGTGCGAAAGCCGGCGCGCCGCGGCGGACTGCGCCACCGTGGCCACCAGCGGCAGCCCCTCGGGCACGGCGGCCACCGCGATGGCCACTCCGGTGGACAGCGCCTCGCGCACCGGCACCCCGTGCACCAGCCCCAGCAGGGTGACGGCGGCCCCGCCGAGGCCGGTGGCGGGCAGCGAGACCTTGGTCAGCGCGGCCAGCCGGCCCTCGATCCCGATGGGTGCGGTGGCGCGTCCGGCCAGTTCGGCGGCGCGCCCGGCCTCGGTCTGCGCCCCGGCGGCCACGACCACGGCGTATCCGGTTCCGGCGAGCACCGTGCAGCCCTGGTAGAGCATGCAGAACCGGTCCGCCAGGTCGGCGCCCGGCGTGGCGGCCGGGTCCTTGGCGACGGGTCCGGACTCGCCGGTCAGCCCGGCCTCGTCCAGCTCAAGCCGGTCGCTCACCAGCAGCCGTGCATCGGCCGGTACGACGTCCGAGGGCCGCAGCGCGATGATGTCCCCGACCCGGAGCTCCTCGGCGGCCACCGTACGCACCGGGGCGGTGGTCAGCCCCGCGAAGAACACCTCACGGTCCGCCGTCACCCCGTCCGCCAGGGACATCGCGGGCGCCCAGTCGACCAGCCGGCCGTTCATCCGCTCGCTCAGCAGCAGGCCGCGCAGTGAGCGCTCGGCCCGGAGCCGCTGTGCGCCGCTGATCACCGCGTTGCCCGCCATCACGCTGATGACGAGGAAGGAGTCCACCCCGGATCCCACCGCCGCGGAGGCCGCCGCGCCGAGGGCCAGCACCGGGGTGAGCGGATCGTGCAGCTCCTCGCGCACCGCGTGCACCAGCGAGACGGCGTTCCGGGTCAGGGCCGCGAACCGGGCCGAGCCGGGCCCCGCCGCACCGGGCGCCCCGGCCCGTACGACCGTCCCGGCGGCCTTGCGCACGGGCCGCACCCCGGCGGCCCACAGCGCCAGGGAAGTCCGCGACGCGCCCGGGTCCCCGGGGCCCGCGCCGCGCGACGCGCCCGAGCCGTCGGGCGGCTCCGTCCCGTTCTCCCGGAACGCGCACAGCACACTCAGGGTCTCCCGCGCCCCCAGGGCATGCCAGTTGCCGCGGACGCGGGGCGCCGGCGCCGGGCGGCGCTCCACCCGGCGCGCCGCGCCGATCCCGCCGAGCATGGCCAGGAACACCGCGCTGTACACCGGGGAGGTGGCCAGCCCGGCCACCGCGGGCCGGGTCCCCGCCGCGGCGATCAGCGCGCCGAGCGCGGATCCGCCCATCGACAGCCGGGCCGACCGCCGGCTGACCGAGCGCGCGTCCTCCAGGGCCCGCAGGACACGCCAGGGGTGGACCAGCCCCGGGCCGCAGAGCAGATCGGCCGACCAGCACACCCGGCCCGCACCGCGCGCCGTGACGGCCACGCCGAGATCCGCCACGCCCAGCGCCTCGTCGTCCTCGCCGCTGATCACCAACACGCCGTGGTCCTCGATCTGCAGCCGGCGCACCGTGTCGGGGAGCGACACGCCGAGGGGGAGCAGCTCATCGGCCCACGGAGCGATCTCGTCCGTGCTGGCGTGGCTGGTGAGCACCAGGCGCCGCGCACCGGAGCGGGCCGCCGCCACCAGGGCGTCAGCCAGCGGGTCGAGTTCGCAGCCGATCCGGACCCGGGCCTGTCGCCGGCCGTCCTCGCCGTGCAGATCCGCGGTCAGGGCCAGCGGGCTCGCCGGGAGCGCCGCGGGGAGATCGGCGGGCCGCTCCAGCCGCCACGGGCCGCGCGTCCAGGGCCCCGCACCGGACAGCTCGCGCAGTGTGCGGCGGTCCAGGACGGACTGCGCGGCGCTCCACGCCTCGGCCTCCCCCAGGTCGCCCACGGTGGTGACCGACAGCAGCCGCGGTCGGCCGGCGCACAGCACCCGCGCGTCGATCAGCACCGCCGACACGCGGTCCAGCAGCCGCAGCGCGGTGCCGTCCATGGGCACCACGCCGTCGCGCGCCAGCACATCGCCCAGCCGGGCGGCGAACGCCTCCCGGCCCATGGCGGCCGCCTTCGGCGCCGTGGCCAGCAGCGCCTTGGCGGACTGCTCGAGGTCGTGGGTCCACGCCAGCAGCCCGCCCGCACCGGACAGCGAGGCCAGCGAGGTGCGGTCGACACAGGTCTCCACCGGCCCGGAAGGCAGCGGCGTGGGCCGGGGGGTGGGCGGGTGCGAGTACGCCGGGAGCCCATCGCCGTCCGCCACCAACTCGGGTTCCCGGCGCTGCCATACGGCCTGCCGGCCGCGGATCTCGGCGAGTTGCAGCACACGCTGCAGCGCGTCCAGGGCCAGCGGGGCCTCACCCCTGGTCAGGGCGTGCACCACGGCGTTCGACACGCCGATCAGGGTGTCGGCGTGGGCACGGCCGAGCCGGGACTCCAGCAGACCGCGCACCCGCGGCTGGAGCTCCGCCATCACGGTCGGGATCCGCAGCGCGGGGGAGAGGGCGGGCCGCATCGCCACTCGCCGGATCGTGGCCGTCATCAGCCCCAGACAGTCGGCGGCGAGCGCGGTCGCGGCCAGCGTCGCCGGAGCGGAGGCGAACGGTGGTTGCGGACGGCCCGCCGGGAAGGTGTCCGCGTCCGTCCCATGGGCCTCCTCGACGCGCTCGATCACCTCCAGCACGTCGTCGGGACCGAGCCGGTCCTCGTCGAAGTCGACCAGGACCTGGCCCAGCGCCGCGTTCACCCCGGCCCAGTTGACGCCCGCCACCCGCCGCAGCGCGTCCTCCAGCTCCCGGACCAGCCGCTCATGGCCCTCGCCGTGGCCGGTCAGCCCGCGTACCTCCACATGAGCCCGGCCCGCCCGTGCCCACACCCTCCGGCCGCCGCGCCGGTCGCCGGTGTCCCGCAGGACGTCGGTGATGTCCGCCAGGACGTCGGTGATGTCCGCGAGCCGCAGCCGCAGACCGTTCATGCCGCGGGACGGTGCGGAGACGAGGCCCGTGAGCGTCGTGATGGGCAGCACAGGCTGCTCTCCCCTCGGTCCTGATGTGCCGGGATCTTTAAATCGGCCTATGCTTACCTAATTCCCTCGTAAAGTAATCAAAGGGACATCCGGTAGGAGGAAGGCGTGAGCGCAGCGACGACGTCCAAGACGACCGATACCCGGAAGACGGGCGCGACTTCGAGGAAGAAGGGCGACCGCACGGTCACCTTCACCGTCCCCCGCGCCGCCGTGGCCACGGCGAACGTCGCCAAGGTGCCGATCAGGACCGCTCGGCGGGTCCTGCCCGCCAAGGGCGGGCTGCCGCTCTACCTCGGCCTCGGCGCGATGGGCCTCGCCGGAGTGCTCGAATGGCCGATCGCGGTGGGCGTCGGCGTCGGCTACGCCGTGCTGCGCAACCCCCCGCCCGGCGCCGAGACTCCGAACGTCAAGGGCGCCACCGCCTGAGCCGAGTGGGCCTTGGCCCGGCAGCTGACCGGCCTCATCCCGGTCTGGTGTCAGGCCCGTGCCTCATCCCGGTCTGGTGTCACGCCCGTGACGAGCCGTGATCCTCCAGCCTGACCGGCGGCAGGAACTCGCTCAGCAGGGTGCGGTGCCACCAGGCCCCGGTGGCCCGCCGCTCCGCCCGGGTGGTGAAGCGGTAGAGATACAGCCGCGCCCGCAGATGGGTGGGCGGCGTCCCCGGGAACGGATTGGCCCGCAGCAGCTTCACCGTCGCCCGGTCGTTGACCAGCAGCTTGCCGATCAGCGGGGCGAACCAGGACCCGGCGTAGCCCGGTGAGAGCCCCGCGAACCACATCATCCAGTCCAGCCGCAGATGGTACGGGGCGTACTGGCGCGGCAACCGGCGCACATCGCCCGGCTTGCCCCGGAACTCGTAGTCCTGCCAGACCGTGTCCGGGGTCAGGACCGCGTCGTCGGTGCCCTGGATCACCACCTCCTGCCGGCTGCGGTTGACGCTGCCGAACGCCCCGTAGGTGTTGACCAGGTGGACCGGATTGAACGAGAAGTTCATCAGCTGACGGCCCGACAGCAGATTGCGGGCCGGCCAGTAGCTGAGCACCAGCACCAGAGCGGTGGCGGCCAGCACGACCACCTCGTACCAGACCGGGGGAGCGGCGAGGCCCGGCGGTCCGGGCAGCCCCAGCACCTCGGCGGCCCGGCGCCCGTCGACCGCCGGGAGCGCCAGCAGGATGGTCAGCCAGTTGAGCCAGGAGAAGTTCCCCGAGGCCACCAGCCACAGCTGGGTGACCACGACGATCCCCGCTGCCACGCTCGCGACCGGCTGCGGGGTGAACAGCACCACGGGCACGATCAGCTGCGCCACATGGTTGGCCGCCACCTCCACCCGGTGCAGCGGCTTCGGCAGATGGTGGAAGTACCAGCTCAGCGGCCCCGGCATCGGCTGGGTCTCATGGTGGTAGTACAGACAGGTCAGGTCCCGCCAGCAGCGGTCCCCACGGATCTTGATCAGCCCGGCGCCGAACTCCACCCGGAACAGCAGCCAGCGCGTCAGCCACAGGATGAGCACGGGCGGCGCGGTGTGCTCATTGCCCAGGAAGACGGCGAGGAACCCGGACTCCAGCAGCAGGGACTCCCAGCCGAAGCCGTACCACACCTGTCCCACGTTGACGATCGACAGATACAGCAGCCACAGCGCCAGCCACGCCACCATCGCGACCGCGAGCGGTGCCCGGTCCGCGGCCCCCATCAGCAGCGCGGCCGACAGCGCGGCCCCCAGCCAGGCGCAGCAGGCGAAGAACCGGTCGGAGTAGTGCAGATGGAACAGGCTGGGCGAACGGCGGAACGGCACCCGGTCCAGGAAGCGCGGCACCGGTGTCAGCCCCCGCTCGCCGAGCAGCGCCCGCCCCTGCCGGGCCGCCACCAGAAAGGCGATCAGATAGACGGCGGCCAGCCCCCGTTGGAAGACCAGCCGGCTCAGCCAGTAGTCGGATGAGGTGAACCACTCCATGGGACCGCTCCCTGGGCCGGTGCGCCTTCGGCCTGCGTATATCCGGTACCACCTCAGACGGGTGCCCGTCATGCGCCGGGTCATACGGAGGACCGGGTTCATTCGGTAGGGGGCCTAGGGGGGTGATGGGTTAGGGGTTATCCGTGCCGTGCCCGGTCCGTAGCGTCGAAGCCCGGCATGGATCCGGAGGGAACCACCCAATGCTTCTTCTCGAGCACTGCCGCACCCCGCGAACAGCGACGACGGCGATGGCACCGGCGACGGCGGCGGTGGCCGCGCGGGCCGGGAGATCCAGATGACCGGGCAGCCGGTCCGGACATCCGGCGGGCGGCCCATCGGGATCCTCGGCACCGGCTCGTATCTGCCCGCCGAGACCGTGTCCAACGAGCTGGTGGCCGAGCGGGCGGGGGTGACTCCCGACTGGATCTCGGCGAAGACCGGCATCCGCTGCCGCCGCTACGCCGCCGACCACGAGGCCACCTCCGATCTGGCCGTGGAGGCGGCCCGCGCCGCCCTCGCGGACGCCGGGATCCGCGCCGATCAGCTCGGCTGGATCGTGGTGGCCACCTCGACCCCCGATCACCCCCAGCCCGCCACCGCCTGTCTGGTGCAGCACCGGATCGGCGCGACCGGCGCCGCCGCCTTCGACCTCAACGCGGTCTGCAGCGGCTTCGTCTTCGCCCTGGTGACGGCGGCCGGGCTGCTGTCCGCCGGGTCCGCCGCCCCGGCCCCGTACGCCCTGGTGATCGGCGCCGATGTCTACTCCCGCATCATCGACCGCACCGACCGGCGCACCGCCGTGCTCTTCGGCGACGGGGCCGGGGCGGTGGTGCTGGGGCCCGTGCGCCCCGGCTACGGCCTCACCGGGTCGCTGCTCACCAGCGACGGCGCGCTTCACGAGCTGATCGAGGTGACGGCGGGCGGCAGCCGCGCCCCGGCGTCGGAGAAGACCCTCGCCGACGGGGGCCACTTCTTCCGGATGCGGGGCCGCGCGGTCAGCGAATACGTCCTGGCCGAGCTGCCGCGCGCGATAGGGCGCCTGCTGGCCGCGCACCGCACGGACCCCGCGAGCGTGGACCACTTCATTCCCCATCAGGCCAATGGCGTGCTGCTGGCCAAGGCGCTTCCGGACCTCGGACTGCCGCGGGCGCGCACCCATCTGACGGTGGCCGAGCACGGCAACACCAGCGCCGCCTCCATCCCGCTGGCGCTCGACGACGCCCGGCGGCAGGGCGTGTTCGGCGACGGGGAGTTGCTGCTGCTGGCCGGTTTCGGCGGCGGGATGTCGCTCGGCGCCGCGCTCCTCACATGGCAGGACGGCCACCGCGGTCCGTGACCAACCCAGATCACGTGGCAGGACGGCCACCGCGGTCCGTGACCAACCCAAGGTCCCAGCCAGCGAAAGGACTCATCGGCATGGCACAGCGCTTCCCCACCGTCGCGGTGTTCGGGCTCGGCACCACCGGCCGCCACCTCGTGGACGCCCTGGTCCGCGGTGGCCGGCGGGTGATCGCCGTGGAGCGGGACGAACCGGCCCTGCGGCGCGGCCGGGCGGGGGTGGCCGCGCCGGAGTCCGCCGTCGAGTTCACCACCGACCCGGCTGCCGCCGCCCGGGCCGATCTGGTGGTCGAGGCGGTCCCCGAACGGCTGGAGACCAAGCGTCGGCTGCTCGCCCGCGCCCACGCCGACTGCCCGCCGGAGACGGTGTTCGCCACCACGACCACCGGGCTCGCGGTGACCGAGATCGCCGTCGGCTCCGGGCGGACCGACCGTACGGTGGGGCTGCACCTCTTCCCGCTGGGCCCCGACCGCGAGCGGTCGGCGGTGGAGGTGGTGGGCACCCCGCTCACCGCGGACGCGGTCCTGGCCGACGTCCGGGAACTGGTCCGCGACCTGGGCCGGATCCCGGTGCGGGTGGCCGACCGGCCGGGCTTCGTCGGGGGCGCGCTCACCATGGCGTACCTCAACAACGCGGTGGCCATGTACGAGCGGCGCTACGCCTCGCGCGACAGCATCGACACCGCCATGACCCTGGGCTGCGGACTGCCGATGGGGCCGCTGGCCCAGCTGGACGCCATGGGCCTGGACACCGCGCGGGACTCCCTGGAGGCGCTGTACGAGCGCACCGGCGATCCGCGGTACGCGCCCGCCCCCACCCTGGCCCATATGGTGACCGCCGGTCTGCTCGGGGTGAAGGCGGGCCGCGGCTTCTACGAGTACGGGGCGGGCGGCGCGGCGCGGGGCGGGGTGATGGACGGCCTGGGCGAGCCCGTACCGGCCCGTGCGGTGCGGCGGATCGGGGTGGTGGGCTCGGGCACGATGGCCGTCGGGATCGCGGAGGTGTGCGCGCGCTCCGGCTATCCGACGGTGCTGGTGGCCCGGAGCGAGATACGCGCGAAGGAGGCCACGGCCGCGGTGGAGCGCTCGCTGGAGCGCGGAGTGCGGCGCGGCAAGCTGGCGCCCGAACTGCTCACCGAGGCGATGGGCCGGCTGACCGCGGGCTGTGAACTCCAGGCGCTCGGCGCCTGCGATCTGGTGGTCGAGGCCGTGGCGGAGGACATCGGCGTCAAGCGGGCCGTCTTCGCCGATCTGGACCGGGTGTGCGCACCGGGCGCGGTGCTCGCCACCTCCACCTCCAGCCTGCCCGTGATCGAGTGCGCGATGGCGACGCGGCGGCCCGAGGACGTCATCGGGATGCACTTCTTCAACCCCGCCCCGGTGATGCGGCTGGTCGAGGTGGTGCACACCGTGCTGACCTCCAAGGAGGCGCTCGGCACGGCGCACGCGGTGGCCGCGGCGCTCGGCAAGCGGGCGGTGGACTGCCCGGACCGGGCGGGCTTCATCGTCAACGCCCTGCTCTTCCCCTATCTGAACAGCGCGGTGGCGATGCTCGAGGAGGGCTGGGCCACCGCCGATGACATCGACACGGTGATGGCGGCCGGGCAGGGCTATCCGATGGGCCCGCTGCGGCTGCTGGATGTGATCGGCCTGGATGTGTCCCTCGCCATCCAGCGCACTCTGCACGGCACCTTCCGGGATCCGGCCCTGACCCCGGCCCGTCACCTCCGGCGGCTGGTCGAGGCGGGTCACCTGGGCCGCAAGGGCGGCAGGGGGCTGCACCTCCACGAGCGATAGCGGCGGGCCACGGGGGGATGCCGGGGCCGGGGACACACCTCCCCGGCCCCGGCATCCGTATGCCCGCGGCGATGACAGGGGGCACGAAGATGCCATTGGAACAGTCCAACGGCGAGGTGTGTGGCTCCGGAATTCATCGGCGCGGGAATAGGCATGCCCACCCTCTGTCTGCTTTATGGCATGAGAATTCCCGGCGAATCACTTGCGGTTGCCAGTGGCAACAGACATAAGAACCGCATTGGCGATCAAAACGGGCAAATAAATGTTCGAAACGGATCTTCGAAACCCTCTGTGTATGACCACTTCGTGTCGGAGTCAAGGACGTCGAGAGCTTTCCCGGGTGCGGCTAGGGGGTCTCGTGTATGCTGGCCCTTCCGAACAAATGCCCACGTGAACGGGGGTGGCGCAGGTTGTCAGGGTGTCGGTGCGCTTTGGCTGCAACGTGTTGCCCCAGGTATGGGTGTCCCGCTCGTATCGCTTTGTCGATCGTCAGGCAGTCCGCTCAGAATTGGTAATTCGTTAACGATGATTTTACGTGCGGCGATGGTGGCGTGACCGGTGGGCGTATAGCTTACTGGGAGGCGTTCGGACTGCCGTAGCAGTGCTTCGCGTCGCATTCGGGGGTTGCGAGCAATGGTGTTTTCATCGACCAGAGCCAGACAATTCGACGCGCAATTCGAGAGACTTCGGCGGGCGTTTTCCAGATGCCTGTCCGGGGAGGCGGGCATCGTGCTCGTCGAGGGCGCGGTCGGTTGTGGCAAGACCCATACGCTCGAAGCCGTCACGGCCCATGCGGCGAAGGCCGGAGCCCTCGTCCTCAAGGCATACGGAACCTCGGCCGACCGGGCTCCGCTCGGCACACTGCGCCAGCTCCTGGACTCGCCCCGGCTGCCCAAGGCGACCGCCGACCAGCTGCGCCGGGCACTCGACCACGGCGCTCTCGACGCCGCACCGCCCCGGGAAACCCCAGGTGGCGACCCCGTGAGCGCGAACTCGACCCATGTCCAGGGAGCCCGGGAGTTCCGCGCCGCCCTCCATGAACTCGCCTCCCGCGAACCGGTGGTGATCTGCGTCGACGAACTCCAGCTCGTCGACACGGAGTCACTTCAGTATCTGCTGTACCTGGCGACCCGTTCGCGCTCCGCCAAACTCCTCATGGTGTTCGCGCAGGCGACGGACAGCGAACAGAAAGACGCCGTCTTCAATACCGAACTGCTGCGCCAGCCCAATTTCCAGCGGCTGCGGCTGGAACGGTTGTCCTGGGATGAGACGGAACATCTGCTCACCACTCGTCTGGGGCTTCCGGATTCCACCGATGCGGCCTACACCTGGTATGAGGTGAGCGGCGGTAATCCGTTGTTGCTACGCGCGGTGATAGACGATTACCGCACCGCGGGGGCGCCCCCACGGAGCAGTCGCGCAGTGGAGCCCGTAGTGGGCGACATGTTTGTGCAAGCCGTACTCACCTGCGTCTACCGCAGCGGCCGCACCGTCTCCCGGCTGGCCGAGGGCATCGCGGTGCTCGGGGCGTCCGCCTCCCTCGAACTCCTCGGCCGGCTGCTGCGCATCGGCCCCGCCGGAACCCACCGCGGAGTCGCCGCGCTGGACGCGGCGGGCCTCGTCGACGGTCTCGCCTTCCGCCACCCCTATGTCGAGGCCGCGGTGCTGGAGGACATGGACCCCGAGGTCCGGCTGGACATGAACCGGCGCGCCGCCGTCCTGCTCCACCAGGGCGGCGGGGCGACCCTCGCCGTGGCCCGCCATCTGCTCGCCGCCCAGGCCGCCGACGAGCCCTGGGCGGTGCCGCTGCTGCGGGACGCCGCGCAGCAGGCGCTCGCCGAGGACGACGCCAAGCTGGCGGTGGCCTGCCTGGAGCTGGCGTACGCGGCCTGCGCGGACGAGGAGCTGCGGGCCGGCATCAGGATCGGCACCGCCGGGATCATGTGGCGGCTCAACCCCTCGGCGTCCGAGCGGATGCTGGAGGAGCCGCTGGCCGCGCTGTGCGCGGACCGGCTGCCCGCCTCCCATATCGGGCGGCTGATCGAGCTGTTGCTCGCCCACGGCCGGATCGAGGAGGCGCGCGGCGCCATCGGCCGGCTCAACGCCGTCATGAGCAACGCGGGACCGACCTCGATGTCCCAGTTCCGGCTGACCGCCCGCTGGGCCCAGGAGTCCGGTGCGCAGGACCGGGCCCCCGGAGCCGCGGCGCGCCAGGGCGAGGACGGCGGCGCCTCCCGTACGCAGCTCAGATCCCGCAGACCCTCCGCGCTGTCGACGATCACCGCGGCGTTCAGCGGCTTCTTCGGCCGCGGGGGGAGCGAGGAGTCGCCGGTGGCCGCGGCGGAGAAGGTGCTCGAGGTCTCGCCGCTCACCGACGCCACCTTCGAGCCCATCGTCAACTCGGTGAACGCGCTGGTGTACGCGGGCCGCCCGGACAAGGCGGCGCCGTGGTGCGACGCGCTGATGGAGGAGGCCGAGCGGCGCCGGGCGCCGGGCTGGCGGGCCATCTTCGCCTCGATCCGCGCCGAGATCGCCCTGCGGCAGGGCAATCTCGTGGAGTCGGCGGCCTATGCGACCACCGCACTGGAGATCGTGCCCGGCCGCGACGGAAGCGTCTTCATCGGCGGCCCTCTGGCCAGCCAGATCCTGGCGTACACGGAGATGGGCAAGCACGACGCGGCGGCGCGGCATCTGAGCCGCCCGGTCCCCGAGGCGCTGTTCAAGAGCATCTACGGACTGGGCTACACCCGCGCCCGAGGCCGCTACTACCTGGCCACCAACCGCATCAACGCGGCGCTCGGCGAATTCCTCATGGCCGGCCGGCTCGCCCAGCTGTGGGAGCTCGACCAGCCGGCGCTGCTGCCCTGGCGGTCGGACGCCGCCGAGGCATGGCTGGAGCTCGGTGACCGGGAGAAGGCCGCCAACCTGGTCTCCGAGCAACTGACCAGGAACGGCGCCGGGGACTCCCGGGTCCGCGGCGTCTCCCTGCGGTTACTGGCCGCGGCGGGCGACCTCGAGAACCGGTCCCGGCTGCTCGGCCAGGCCGTCGAGGAGCTGCAGTGCTCCGGCGACCGCCTGGAACTGGCTCGGGCCCTGGACGATCTGGGACGTACGCTGCGCGGATCCGGGGAACTGGGGCGGGCCGACGCCATCATGGGCCGGGCCTGGCGGATGGCCAAGGAGTGCGGCGCCGAGGAGCTGTGCGCCCGGATCCGCCTCGACTCCGGTCTGGAGGCCCGCGATCCACGGCCGGTGGTGCGGCCGGTGTCCGGACCGCTCGGCCCGAAACGGGCGGTGCCGCCGTCCCTGGGCACCAAGCTCAGCGAATCCGAGGCCCGGGTCGCCGCCCTGGCGGTGGACGGTTATACGAACCGGGAAATAGCCGCCAGCCTGTTCATCACCATCAGCACGGTGGAACAGCATTTGACACGGGTGTACCGCAAGCTGAATATCAGGAGCCGGCAGCAGCTGCCGACCGCGCTCCGGGCCCAGGTGGACGAAATCGCCTGAGTGATGACGGGGGCGATGTCCCGCGGAAGGGGTGGCCACACGCGGCCACCCCTGTTCCATGCCCACCCCTGATTACCCCCCTATCGCGGCGGCAGACCTGGAGCGCGGGCTGACCGCGTTGATAGCTTCTGGCCGCATGAAGGGCATAGTCCTCGCCGGAGGAAGCGGTACCCGACTGCATCCTTTGACACATGCGGTGTCGAAGCAGATCCTTCCCGTCTACAACAAACCGATGATCTATTACCCGCTGTCGGTGCTCATGCTCGGCGGCGTCAGGGAAATCCAGATCATCTCGACCCCGCTCCATGTGGAGCTGTTCCGCGCGCTTCTCGGCGACGGCGGCCGGCTGGGTCTTTCGATCGAGTACGCCGAGCAGCCCGAGGCCAATGGAATCGCCGAGGCATTCATCATCGGAGCCGAGTTCATCGGCGATGACCAGGTGGCGCTGGTCCTCGGCGACAATATCTTCCACGGGCCCGGGTTTTCGAAGATGCTGCACCATGAGGCAAGCCATGTCGACGGCTGTGTGCTCTTCGGCTATGGAGTCAAGGACCCCGAGCGCTACGGTGTCGGGGAAATGGATGAGCAGGGTCGGCTGATCTCCCTCGAGGAGAAGCCGGCCGCCCCCAAATCCAATCTGGCCATCACCGGTCTGTATCTCTACGACAACGACGTCGTGGACATCGCCAAGAACGTACGGCCCTCCGCGCGCGGCGAACTGGAGATCACCGACGTCAACGGCGTCTATCTGGAGCGCGGAAAGGCCAGACTGGTGGGGCTCGGCCGCGGATTCGCCTGGCTGGACACCGGAACCCATGACTCCCTGCTCCAGGCGGGCCAGTATGTGCAGCTTCTGGAACAGCGCCAGGGCGTGCGGATCGCCTGTCTCGAGGAGATAGCCTTCCGCATGGGGTTCATCGACGCCGCCGCCTGTTATGAGCTCGGTGCGGAGCTCAGCAAGACGGACTACGGACAATATCTGATGGATATCGCGGCCAATAACCGCTGAAGGGTTGTCTCCAGTGCGCATAGTTGTGACCGGCGGCGCGGGCTTCATCGGCTCCCACTTCGTCCGGCAGACCTTGACAGGGGCGTACGCGGCCTGGGTGGACGCCCAGGTCGTGGTGGTCGACAAGCTCACCTACGCGGGCAACGAGGCCAACCTGGCCGAGGTCGCCGACAGCCCCCGGCTGCGCTTCGTGCGCGGCGACATCTGCGACGGCGAGCTCGTCGGCGAGCTGCTGCGGGACACCGATCTGGTGGTCCACTTCGCCGCGGAATCGCATGTCGACCGCTCGATATCCGGCGCCGAGGAATTCGTGCGCACCAATGTCCTGGGCACCCACACCCTCCTCAACGCGGCCGCGAACGCGGAGGTCGGAAAGTTCGTCCACATCTCCACGGACGAGGTCTACGGATCCATCGAAAGCGGCTCCTGGAGCGAGGAGCAACCACTCGAACCCAACTCGCCGTATTCCGCCTCCAAGGCGTCCTCCGATCTGCTGGCCCGGGCCTTCCACCGTACCCATGGACTGCCCGTCTGTGTGACCCGCTGCTCCAACAACTACGGCCCGTACCAGCACCCCGAGAAGGTCATTCCGCTCTTCGTCACCAACCTCATGGACGGCAAACCGGTGCCGCTCTACGGCGACGGCGGGAATGTCCGGGACTGGCTGCACGTGGACGACCACTGCCGCGGTATCGCCCTGGTCGCCGAGAACGGCCGCCCGGGAGAGGTCTACAACATCGGCGGCGGCACCGAACTGACCAATCTGGAACTCACGGAACGGCTGCTCGAACTGCTCGGCGTCGACCGGTCCCTGATCGAGCGGGTGCCCGACCGCAAGGGCCATGACCGCCGTTACTCGGTGGACATCGCGAAAATCTCCGCGGAACTCGGCTACCGACCCGAGGTGTCGTTCGGACACGGCCTCGCGGAAACCGCCAAGTGGTACATGACACACCGCGGTTGGTGGGGACCGCTCAAGAAGATGTGACCACCCCTACACCCGGGGTTAGGGGTGGATGCGGTTAGGGGTGGTTGAGTCGACTCGCGCCCCATACCGTCGACTTCCGGATCATGGTCAGTCCAGTCGCGTCGGAATCTCAACTGAGAGAAGAGTCTGAGGTCGTGATGTCGGAGAACTCCTTGATGCGTGACGGGTACATCGCGGTCGTCGGTATGGCATGTCGCGTGCCGGGCGCATCGACCCCGGATGAGTTCCGGCAGTTGCTGCGCAATGGAGAGAGCGCCATCACGGAGATCCCGGCGGACCGGTGTGCCGATGAGCTCCGGGACGCCGGTATTCGATTCGGCGGGTTCGTCGAAAGGGCGGCCGAGTTCGATCCGGAGTTCTTCGGGATTTCACCCCGAGAGGCACGGGCGATGGACCCCCAGCAGCGGCTCGCGCTGGAACTGTGCTGGGAGGCGCTGGAAAACGCCGGACTCGTCCCCGCGCAACTCGAGGGCAGCCGCACCGGCGTCTTCATCGGCGCCATCGCCGACGACTACGCGGCCCTGGTCCACCGCGGCGAACCGGCCGCCATCACCCAGCACACCCTCACCGGGCTGAACCGCGGCATCATCGCCAACCGGGTCTCCTACGCCCTCGGGCTGCGCGGCCCGAGCGTGGCCGTGGACACCGGGCAGTCCTCCTCCCTGGCCGCCGTGCACCTGGCCTGCGAGAGCCTGCGGCGCGGCGAGACCGAGACCGCCGTCGCGGGCGGCGTCCAGCTCAATCTCGCCCCCGACGGCTTCATCGCCGCCTCCCGGTTCGGCGCGCTCTCCCCGGATGGCCGCTCCTTCACCTTCGACGCCCGCGCCAACGGCTATGTGCGCGGCGAGGGCGGCGGCCTCGTCGTGCTCAAGCGGCTCCCGGACGCGCTGCGCGACGGCGACCCCGTGCTGTGTGTGATC
This sequence comes from Streptomyces sp. NPDC059455, assembly GCF_042750115.1. Lineage (NCBI taxonomy): Bacteria > Bacillati > Actinomycetota > Actinomycetes > Kitasatosporales > Streptomycetaceae > Streptomyces > Streptomyces sp. NPDC059455. The sequence continues at coordinate 14,581 of NZ_JBHYVB010000058.1, read as the reverse complement.
CGCGGTTCCGACGCCAACAACGACGGCGGCGGCGACAGCCTCACCACCCCCGCGGCCCACGGGCAGGAGGCCATGCTGCGCGCCGCCTACGAGCGCGCCGGGGTCGACCCCGCACGGGTCCAGTACGTCGAACTGCACGGCACCGGCACCAAGGTCGGCGACCCGGTCGAGGCCGCGGCGCTGGGCGCGGTCCTCGGCGCCGGCCGGGCGGACGGCGCGCCCCTGCGGGTCGGCTCCGCCAAGACGAACGTGGGCCACCTCGAAGGCGCGGCCGGCATCACCGGCCTCATCAAGACGGTGCTCTCACTCGCCCACCGCGAGCTGTTCCCGAGCCTCAACCACGAGACGCCGAACCCCGCGATCCCCCTGGACACCCTGGGCCTCACGGTCCAGACCGCCCTCGACGCCTGGGCCGCGGAGGCGGACGCCCCACGGCTCGCGGGCGTCAGCTCGTTCGGCATGGGCGGCACCAATGTGCACATGGTGCTGGAGGAGGCGCCCGCCGACGACCCGGCCGCGGAGCGCCCGACGGCCCTCGACACCGTGCCGTGGGTGCTGTCGGCCCGCGGTGCGGCGGCGCTGCGGGCCCAGGCGGAGCGGCTGCGGTCGTATGTGGCGGCGCGGCCGGGGCTGGATCCGGTGGATGTGGGCTACTCGCTGGCGCTGACCCGGTCCGCCTTCGGCCACCGCGCGGCGCTCGTCGGCCGCGACCGTGAGGAGTTGCTGAACGGCCTTGACCAGCTCGCCACGGGCGTGGTCCCGGGGGCGGTGGCGGGCGACGGTGGGACGGCGTTCCTGTTCACCGGGCAGGGTGCTCAACGGCTCGGCATGGGGCGGGAGTTGTACGCCGCGTTCCCGGTGTTCGCGGGGGCGTTCGACGAGGTCTGCGCCGAGCTGGACCGTCACCTCGATGGTTCGGTTCGGGAGGTGGTCTTCGGTGCGGACGCCGAGGCGCTGGACCGGACGGTGTTCACCCAGACCGGGCTGTTCGCCCTGGAAGTGGCGCTGTTCCGGCTGGTCGAGTCCTGGGGTCTGGCGCCGGACTTCCTGGTGGGCCATTCGGTGGGGGAGTTGGCGGCGGCGCATGTGGCGGGGGTGTTCTCGCTGGAGGACGCCTGTGTGCTGGTGGCGGCCCGGGGCCGGCTGATGCAGGCGCTGCCCGGCGGCGGTGCGATGGTCTCCCTCCAGGCCCCGGAGGCCGAGGTGCTGCCGCGGCTGGCCGGTTATGAGGACCGGGTGAGCGTGGCCGCGGTCAATGGCCCGTCGGCCACGGTGATCTCCGGTGAGGAGTCGGCGGTGCTCGCGGTGGCGGAGGCGGTGGGGGGCAAGAGCAAGCGGCTGAGTGTCTCGCATGCGTTCCACTCGCCGCTGATGGAGGGGATGCTGGACGAGTTCGCCGAGGTGGCGGGCCGGATCGGCTACTCCGTGCCGCGTCTGGCGATCGTTTCGAACGTCACGGGTGAGTTGGCGGGCGAGGAGGTGTGCTCGCCGGAGTACTGGGTGCGCCATGTGCGTCAGGCGGTGCGTTTCGGGGACGGCATACGGTTCCTCGAGGCCCAGGGCGTCACCCGCTTTGTGGAGCTCGGCCCGGCCGGTGTGCTCGCCGCCATGGGCCGCGAGTGTGTCTCCGGTCCGGCCGCGTTCGTACCGCTGCTGCGCAAGGACCGCGACGAGACCGAGGCGCTGCTGTCCGGCGTCGCCCAGGTGCACGCTCACGGTGGCGAGGTCGACTGGGAGCGGGTGTTCGCCGGGCGCGGTGCGCGTCGGGTGGAGCTGCCCACGTACGCCTTCCAGCGGCAGCGCTACTGGCTGGAGACCGACCTCCCCGGCACCGAGGACGCCGTCACCGATGAACCCCTCTCGTGGCGTGAGGAGTTCGCGGCCCTGACCGACGCCGCCGAGCGCGAGCGCGTGGCGCTGGAGCTGGTCCGTACGCACACCGCCTGGGTCCTGGGCTCCCCGGGACCCGACGCCGTCGACCCCGAGAAGATCTTCAAGGACCTCGGCTTCGACTCGCTGATGTCCGTCGAGCTGTGCAACCTCCTCAGCACCGCCACCGGAACGCGGCTCGCCGGGGCCGTCCTCTTCGACCACCCCACCCCCCTGGCCCTCTCCCACCACCTCCGGGACGTGGTGGCGGGCTCCCCGGCGGCCGCGGCCCCGCGCCCGGCCGCCACCCGGACCACCACGGGCGACGACGACCCGATCGCCATCGTGGCGATGAGCTGCCGCCTCCCCGGCGGGGTGCGCACCCCCGAGCAGCTGTGGCAGCTGGTCAGCGAGGGCCGGGACGCCATCGCGGGCTTCCCCGCCAACCGGGGCTGGGATCTGGAGGGGCTCTACGACCCGGACCCGGCCCGCCACGGCACCAGCTATGTGCGCGAGGGCGGATTCCTCTACGAGGCCGACCAGTTCGACCCGGCCTTCTTCGGCATCAGCCCCCGCGAGGCCCAGGCGATGGACCCCCAGCAGCGGCTGCTGATGGAGACCGCGTGGGAGGCGTTCGAGCGCGCCGGGGTCGACCCCACCACGCTCAAGGGCAGCGACGCCGGTGTGTTCGTCGGCGCCATGCCGCAGGACTACGGGCCGCGGATGGACGAGGCGTCGGAAGGGTTCGAGGGCTATCTGCTGACCGGTGGCACCACCAGCGTCGCCTCCGGCCGGATCGCCTACACCTGGGGTCTCGAGGGCCCGGCGGTCACCGTCGACACGGCCTGCTCGTCCTCGCTGGTGGCCCTGCACATGGCCGTACGGTCGCTGCGCCAGGGCGAGTGCTCGCTGGCGCTGGCCGGCGGTGCCACCGTGATGTCCAGCCCCGGGATCTTCGTGGAGCTGAGCCGCCAGAAGGCGCTGTCGCCCGACGGCCGCTGCAAGGCGTTCTCGTCCGACGCCAACGGCACCGGCTGGGGCGAGGGCGTGGGCATGGTGCTGCTGGAACGGCTGTCGGACGCGCGGCGCAACGGCCACCAGGTGCTGGCGCTGGTCCGTGGCTCCGCCACCAACCAGGACGGCGCGAGCAACGGCCTCACCGCGCCGAGCGGCCCGGCCCAGCAGCGGGTCATCCGGCAGGCGCTGGCCGACGCGGGGCTGAGCACGGCCGATGTGGACGCGGTCGAGGCACACGGCACCGGCACCGCGCTCGGCGATCCCATCGAGGCGGGCGCGCTGCTGGCCACGTACGGCCAGGACCGCGCCGCGGACCGGCCGCTGTGGCTGGGCTCGCTGAAGTCCAACGTCGGCCACCCCCAGGCGGCGGCGGGCGTGGCCGGGGTCATCAAGATGGTGATGGCGCTGCGCCACGGCGTGCTGCCCCAGACCCTGCACGTACACGAGCCCTCGGCGCATGTGGACTGGTCGTCCGGGGCCGTGGAGCTGCTGACCGAGGCCCGGCCGTGGCCGGAGCCGGAGGCCGAGCGGCCGCGGCGCGCGGGCGTGTCGTCCTTCGGCATCAGCGGCACCAACGCACACGCCATCCTGGAGCAGGCCCCGGCCGAGCCGGCCGCCGGCCACGACGAGCCGCGCCCGGCGGCCCCGGGGCTGCCCGTGCTGCCCTGGGTGCTGTCCGGGCGCACCGAACAGGCCCTGCGCACCCGGGCCGAGCAGCTGCGGAACCACCTGGCCGACCACCCCGGCACCGACCTCGCGGCACTCGGCCACGCCCTCGCCACCACCCGCACGGCCTTCGGTCACCGGGCGGTGATCCTCGGCCGGGACCGGGAGCGGCTCCTGGACGGCCTCGGCGCGCTCGCGCAGGGCACCCCGGCGCCCCATCTGGTCCAGGGCACGGCGGACGGCCGGCGGAAGACCGTGTTCGTCTTCCCCGGACAGGGCTCGCAGTGGATCGGGATGGCGCTTCCGCTGTGGGACGCCTCGCCGGTCTTCGCGGAGCGGCTGGAGGAGTGCGCCGACGCCCTGGAGCCGTTCCTGGACTGGTCGTTGCGCGAGGTGCTGCGCGGTGAGCCGGGCGCGCCGTCGCTGTCCCGCATCGACGTGGTGCAGCCCGCGCTGTTCGCGGTGATGGTGTCGCTGGCGGCGCTGTGGCGCAGTCACGGCGTCGAACCGGCCGCGGTGGTGGGGCATTCGCAGGGCGAGATCGCCGCCGCGTACGTGGCCGGAGGGCTCTCGCTCCAGGACGCCGCCAAGGTGGTGGCCCGGCGCAGTCAGGCATGGGCCGAGCTGAGCGGCAAGGGCGGCATGCTCTCGGTGCTCGCGTCGGCCGGGACGGTCGCGGAGCGGCTGCGGCCGTGGAGCGAACGGCTCGGCATCGCCGCCGTCAACAGTCCCGCCACCGTGACCGTCTCCGGCGACCCGGAGGCCCTGGACGCCTTCATGGCCGAGCTCGCCGCCGACGGGGTGAAGTCCCGCCGGGTGCCGGGCGTGGACACCGCCGGACACTCCCCGCAGGTCGACGGGTTGCGCGAGCGGCTGCTGCGCGAGGTGGCGGGGGTGCGGCCGCGCGCCTCGCGGATCGCGTACTACTCCACGGTGACCGGCGGGCCGCTGGACACCACCGAGCTGGACACCGACTACTGGTACCGGAACATGCGCGAGCCGGTGGACTTCGAGCGGGCCACCCGGGCGCTGCTGGCCGACGGCCACACGGCGTTCGTCGAATGCGCCCCGCACCCCATGCTCGCCATGTCGCTCCAGCAGACCATCGAGGACGCGGGCGGGAACACCGCCGTCGTCGTCGGCACGCTGCGCCGGGACGAGGGCGACCCGGAGCGCTTCGCGGGCTCGTTCGCCGAGGCGTACGTGCAGGGTGTCGAACCGTCGTGGGACGTGGTGTTCGGGGGCGCGCCGGGGCGCGGTGAGCGTGCCCTGGAGCTGCCGACGTATCCGTTCCAGCGGCAGCGGTACTGGCTGGACAAGCCGGTCGCGGCGAGCGATGTGGCGGCGGCCGGGCTCGACGCCGCCGGGCATCCGCTGCTCGGCGCGGCGGTACCGCTGGCGGGTGCGGACGACCACCTGTTCACCGGCCGGATCTCCGCCCAGGACCACCCCTGGCTGACCGAGCGCACCGGCCCCGACGCCGCCGTGCTCCCCGGCAGCGCCCTCGCCGAACTGGCGATCCGCGCGGGCGACCAGGTCGGCTGCGACCGGATCGAGGAACTGTCCCTGGACGCGCCGCTGGTGCTGCCCGAGAAGGGCGCCGCGGTGATCCAGGTGCGCGTCGGCGCCCCGGACGGCGGGGGCTCGCGCGCCCTCAGCGTCCACGCGCGCGCCGAGGGTGCCGACTCCGATGAGCCGTGGACGCGGTACGCCACGGCGGTCCTGGGCACGGGTGCCCCGGCAGCCGACATCGGCCTCGCCGCGTGGCCCCCGGCCGACGCCGTCCCGGTGGAAGTGGCGGGAGGCGCCGTAGCCGCCTGGCGACTCGGTGAGGACCGCTACGTCGAGGTCGGGCTGACCGAGGCCGAGGAGGCCGACGCCGGACGCTACGGACTGCACCCGGTGCTGCTGGAGTCGGCGCTGGACGCGGTGGAAACCCCGGGCGGCGGCGACGATGGCGATGGCGGTGACGGCGGTGACGGCGGTGACGGTGGCGATGGCGGTGACGGCGGTGACGGCGGCGGGGTGCGGCTGGCCGCCGCATGGAGCGGTGTCGCCCTGCACGCCACGGGCGCCACGGCGCTGCGGGTACGGCTGACGCCGACTGGTCCCGATACGTACGCGGTCGTCGCGGCCGACCCGAGCGGCGCCCCGGTGGCCTCGGTGGAGCGGCTCGTGCTGCGCGCGGTGGCCACACCCGAACCGATCGGCGGTCACTCCGCCCTCCACCCGTCGCTGTTCTGCCTGGAGTGGCCCGCGGTGTCCGCCGCGGACACCACCGCGACCGGGACTCCGACGAGCTGGGCGGCGCTCGGCGACGACCCGCTCGGGCTCTCCGCGGCCGTGGAGGCGGTGCCCTACGACGAGACGGCGGATGCGCCGGACGCGGTGCTGGTGCCGTGCGTCGCCGAGGGCGACGGCGACGTGGCGGAGGCGGCCCACGCGGCCACCCACCGAACGCTGGCGCTGATCCAGCGCTGGATCTCCGATGAACGCCTCGCCTCCTCCCGGCTGGTGTTCGTCACCCGCGGCGCGGTCGCGGCCGCCCCCGGCGAAGAGGTCCCGGACGTGGCCCACGGCGCCGTATGGGGATTGGTGCGCTCGGCCCAGTCGGAACACCCCGGCCGCTTCGTCCTCGTCGACCTCGACGCCGAACCGGAGTCGGCGACCGCTCTCCCGGCCGCGATGGCCTCCGGCGAACCCCAGTGCGCGATCCGCGAGGGCCGGGTGAGGGTGCCCCGGCTGGGGCGGGTGGCGAGGGGGACGGCGACCGCCGAGGCCCCCGCCACCGGAGCTGCCGGGGCCGCCACCAGGTTTGCCACGGCTACCGAGAGCACAGCCACCAGGCTTACCGGGGCCCACGCCAGCGGGCTTACCCGGGTCGCCGCCACTGGGGTTGCTGAGGTTGCCGCCACCGGAGCTGCCGGGGCCACTGGCCCCGGCGCTGCCGAGGTCGCCGCCACCCGGGCCGCCGGGGCTGCCGCCACCAAGGGGATCGGCGCCACTGGCACTGCGGCCGCCACCGAGGCCACCAGGGCCGCCGCAAACAAGGCCGCCGAGGCCGTCGCCACCCGGGCCACCGGACCCGCCGATGGCCGCCGACCGCTGGACCCCGAAGGCACCGTTCTCATCACCGGCGCCACCGGGACCCTCGGTGGGCTCGTCGCCCGCCATCTGGTGGGCGAGCACGGCGTACGGCATCTGCTGCTGGTCAGTCGGCGTGGGCCCGCGGCCGACGGTATGGGCGAACTCCGCTCCGAGCTCGCCGGGTTGGGGGCCACCGTCACCGTCGCCGCCTGCGATGCCGCCGACCGGGAAGCGCTCGCCGGGCTTCTCGGTGCGATACCCGCCGCACATCCACTGACGGCCGTGATCCACGCGGCGGGTGTGCTCGACGACGGCGTCGTGGACGCGCTGAACCCCGAGCGGCTCGACCGGGTGCTGCGGCCCAAGGTGGACGCCGCGTGGAATCTGCATGAGCTGACCGCGGACCACGACCTGGCCGCGTTCGTGCTCTACTCCTCCGTCGTCGCCACCATCGGCAACGCCGGACAGGCCAACTACGCCGCCGCCAACGCCTTCCTGGACTCCCTCGCCCAGCACCGCACGGCCCGCGGCCTGACCGCCCAGTCCCTCGCCTGGGGCCTGTGGGAGCAGCGCAGCGGCATGAGCGGGCATCTGGACGACGCCGATGTGCGGCGCATGGCGCGCTCCGGCATCCGTCCGCTGCCCAGCGCGGAGGGCATGGAACTCTTCGACGCCGCGCGGGCGGCGGGCGATGCCACGCTCGTACCCGTCCGGCTCGACCTCGCCGAACTGCGCAAGCGCGCCGCGAGCGCCGCCGCCACTCCCGGCCAGGACGCCGTTCCGGCCTATCTGCGCGGCCTGGTCCGGACGCCGGTCCGGCGCGTCGTACGGGCCGGTGGCGGAGGCGGGGCCGCGGAGAGCGACGAGAGCTCGTTCGGGCGGCGGCTGGCCGCCCTGCCGGCGGCCGACCGGGACCCGTTCCTGCTGGACTTGGTGCGGGAACACGCGGCGGGCGTGCTGGGGCTCGCCGCCCCGGAGGACATCGAGGCCACCCGCGCCTTCCGGGAGGTCGGCTTCGACTCCCTGACCGCCGTGGAGTTGCGCAACCGGCTGGGCGCCGCCACCGGGCTGCGGCTGCCGACCACCCTCCTCTTCGACTACCCGACCCCCGCCGTGCTGGTGGACCACTTGCGGCGCGAGGCACTGGGCGAGCAGGCGGAAGTGGCGGCCGTGGTGGCCGCCGTCCGCCCCGCCGACGACGATCCGATCGCCATCGTGGCCATGAGCTGCCGACTGCCCGGCGGGGTCCGCGGCCCCGAGGATCTGTGGGAGCTGGTGGCGGACGGCCGCGATGTGATCTCGACCTTCCCGACCGACCGCGGCTGGAACGTCGAGGAGCTCTACGACCCCAACCCCGATACGCCGGGGAGGAGTTACGCCAAGGAAGGCGGCTTCCTCTACGACGCCTACGACTTCGATCCCGAGTTCTTCGGGATCTCCCCGCGTGAGGCGCTCGCCATGGACCCCCAGCAGCGGCTGCTGCTGGAGACCTCCTGGGAGGCGCTGGAGCGCGCCGGGATCGACCCGCACTCCACGAAGGGCAGCACGGCGGGCGTGTTCATCGGCTCCACCGGCCAGGACTACGCCTCGCGGCTCGGCGAGATCCCCGAGGACATGGAGGGTTACCTGCTGACCGGCAAGGCCGCCAGTGTGGTCTCCGGCCGCATCGCCTACTCCCTCGGCTGGGAGGGCCCGGCGCTCACCATCGACACCGCGTGCTCCTCCTCCCTGGTCGCCATCCACCAGGCGGCGCAGGCGCTGCGCCAGGGCGAATGCTCGATGGCGCTGGCGGGTGGCACGACGATGATGTCGACGCCGAGCCTGTTCATCGAGTTCAGCAGGCAGCGCGGGCTCGCCCCCGACGGCAGGTCGAAGGCGTTCTCCTCCGACACCGACGGCACCAGCTGGGGCGAGGGCGTCAGCATGGTGCTCCTGGAGCGGCTGTCCGACGCCAGGGCCAACGGCCATGAGGTGCTGGCGCTGGTGCGCGGTTCGGCCGTCAACCAGGACGGTGCCAGCAACGGCCTCACCGCCCCCAACGGCCCCTCCCAGCAGCGGGTGATCCGGCAGGCGCTGGCGAACGCCGGGCTGTCGGCCGCCGAGGTGGACGCCGTCGAGGCCCATGGCACCGGCACCACGCTCGGCGACCCGATCGAGGCCCAGGCCATCCTCGCCACCTACGGCCAGGGCCGGGAGGCCGAACAGCCGCTGAGGCTGGGCGCGTTGAAGTCCAACATCGGCCACACCCAGGGCGCGGCCGGCGGCGCCGGTGTCATCAAGATGGTCATGGCGATGCGCCACGGCCTGCTGCCCAGGACGCTCCACGTCAAGGAGCCCACCCCGCATGTGGACTGGACGGCCGGGAGGGTCGAGCTGCTGACCGAGGCCAGGGAGTGGCCCGCGGGCGAGCGGGTGCGGCGCGCCGGGGTATCCGCCTTCGGCATCAGCGGCACCAACGCCCACCTCATCCTGGAGGAGCCGCCCGCCGCCCCGGCCACCGAAGCGGAGCCGGAGCCGTCGGTGCGTGCCGATGTGGTGCCGTGGGTGGTGTCCGGACGTACCGAGGGCGCGTTGCGCGCCCAGGCGGAGCGGCTGCGGTCGTATGTGGCGGCGCGGCCGGGGCTGGATCCGGTGGATGTGGGCTATTCGCTGGCGCTGACCCGGTCCGCCTTCGGCCACCGGGCGGCGGTCATCGGCCGCGACCGTGAGGAGTTGCTGAACGGCCTGCAACAACTCGCCACGGGCGTCACCCCGGACACGGTGGCCGACGACGACGGCAGGACGGCGTTCCTCTTCACCGGGCAGGGCGCTCAACGGCTCGGCATGGGCCGTCAGCTGTACGCCGCGTTCCCGGTGTTCGCGGGGGCGTTCGACGAGGTCTGCGCCGAGCTGGACCGTCACCTCGATGGTTCGGTTCGGGAGGTGGTCTTCGGTGCGGACGCCGAGGCGCTGGACCGGACGGTGTTCACCCAGACCGGGCTGTTCGCCCTGGAAGTGGCGCTGTTCCGGCTGGTCGAGTCCTGGGGTCTGACGCCGGACTTCCTGGTGGGGCACTCGGTGGGCGAGCTTGCCGCCGCCCATGTGGCGGGGGTGTTCTCCCTGAGGGACGCCGCCGCTCTCGTCGCGGCGCGTGGTCGGCTGATGCAGGCGCTGCCCGTAAGCGGTGTGATGGTGTCGCTGAAGGCCCCGGAGGCCGAGGTGCTGCCGCGGCTGGCCGGTTATGAGGACCGGGTGAGCGTGGCCGCGGTCAATGGCCCGTCGGCCACGGTGATCTCCGGTGAGGAGTCGGCGGTGCTCGCGGTCGCGGAGGCGGTGGGGGGCAAGAGCAAGCGGCTGAGCGTCTCGCATGCGTTCCACTCGCCGCTGATGGAGGGGATGCTGGACGAGTTCGCCGAGGTGGCGGGCCGGATCACCTACGCCATGCCGCGCATCGCGATCGTCTCGAACGTCACGGGCGAGTTGGCGGGCGAGGACGTGTGCTCGCCGGAGTACTGGGTGCGCCATGTGCGTCAGGCGGTGCGTTTCGGGGACGGCATACGGTTCCTCGAGGCCCAGGGCGTCACCCGCTTTGTGGAGCTCGGCCCGGCCGGTGTGCTCTCCGCCATGGGCCAGGAATGCGTCTCCGGCCCGGCGGCGTTCGTCCCCCTTCTGCGCAAGGACCGCGACGAGACCGAGGCACTGCTCTCCGGCGTCGCCCACGTACACGTGCATGGCGGAGACGTCGACTGGGAAGCGGTGTTCGCCGGGCGCGGTGCGCGTCGGGTGGAGCTGCCCACGTACGCCTTCCAGCGGCAGCGCTACTGGTTCGACCCCGCCACGCCGGGAACGCCGACCGTCGCCGCCACCACGGACGCGGCCTCAGTGGAGGCCCGCTTCTGGGAGGCCGTCGAGCGCGAGGACCTGGAGGCGCTGACCACCACTCTGGAGATCGACCAGCAGGCGCGGCTCGGTGAACTGCTGCCCGCGCTCTCCTCCTGGCGCCGGGGCCAGAGCGACCGTGCCACCGTGGACTCCTGGCGCTACCGGATCACCTGGTCCCCGGTGGCCGTCGAGGAGCGTACGGCGCCGCTGTCCGGCACCTGGTGGGTGGCCGTGCCCGAGGGCCGGGCGGACGGCGCGCAGGTCGCCGCCGTGGGGGCCGCCCTCGACCGGCGCGGGGCGCGCGTCGTGCCCCTCACCGTGGCCACGGCGAGCCGTGACGCGCTCGCCGCGCGGCTGCGCCACGAGGCGGACACCGGTGGCACACCGGCCGGTGTGCTCTCGCTGCTCGCCCTTGACGACGATCCGCACCCCGAACACACCGCGCTCACCACCGGTCTGGCCCTCAACGTCGGGCTGATCCAGGCACTGGGCGACGCCGGTATCGCCGCCCCGCTGTGGCTCGCCACCACCGGCGCTGTCTCGGTGAGCGGATCGGATCCGCTCGACAGCCCCGCACAGGCCGCCACCTGGGGCCTGGGCCGGGTCGTTGCCCTGGAGCACCCCCAGCGGTGGGGCGGTCTGGTCGACCTCCCCGGGGACCTCGACGAACGGACGGCGGACCGGCTGTGCGCCGCGCTCTCCGGCATCTCCGGCATCTCCGGCATCCCCGGTATCCCCGGCGACAGCGGCCCGGAGGACCAACTCGCCCTCCGCGACGCCGGGGTGTTCGTCCGACGGCTCGTCCGGGCGCCGCTGCGCACACGGGGCCGGGAGAGCTGGAAGCCGCACGGCACCGTGCTGATCACCGGGGGCACCGGCGGGCTCGGCGCCCAGGTGGCCCGCTGGCTGGCCCGCTCCGGCGCCGAACACCTCGTGCTGACCAGCCGCCGTGGCATCGCCGCGCCCGGCGCCGCCGAACTGCGCGACGAGCTGGTCGCGCTGGGCGAGGGCGGTGTCCGGGTGACGGTGGCGGCGTGCGACGTCCGCGACCGCGACGAGGTGGCGGCGCTGCTGCGCCGGATCACCACCGGGGGCGACCCGGTGCACGCCGTCTTCCACGCCGCGGGCGTCGTGGAGTTCTCCCAGCTCGCCGACAGTACGGTGGCCGACTTCGCGGAGATGGCCGACGGCAAGGTGCTGGGCGCCGCCCATCTGGACGCGTCGCTGGACCCGGACCACCTCGAGGCGTTCGTGCTCTTCTCGTCCGTCGCCGCCACCTGGGGGAGCGGCGGGCAGAGCGCCTACGCGGCCGCCAACGCCTACCTGGACGCCCTTGCCGAGCACCGCGAGGCACGCGGTCTCCCCGCCACCTCGGTGGCCTGGGGCCCCTGGGCCGACCACGGCATGATCGAATACGGCGAGGTGGCGGAGCACCTCAGCCGCCGTGGACTGCCCGCGATGGCACCGGAGTTGGCGGTGGCCGCGCTGAGCGAGGCGCTGCACACCGGCGAGACCTCCCTCGTCCTCGCCGATGTGCGCTGGGACCGCTTCGTCCCAGGCTTCACCGCCGCGCGCCCCCGGCCGCTGATCGGCGAGCTGCCGGAGGTGCGCGACGCCCTCGCCACCACCTCGGCCCCCGACACCACCGGGCCGGACGACGTGGCGGGCACCTTCCTGGCGAGCCTCGCGGACCTGACGGGCGAAGACCTGGACCGGGCGCTGCGGGACCTGGTGCACGCCCAGGCGGCGGCCGTGCTCGGCCACTCCTCGTCCGACGCGGTCGCCGGCGGCCGCCCGTTCAAGGAGCTGGGCTTCGACTCGCTCACCGCCGTCGAACTGCGCAACCGGCTGGCCGCGGTCACCGGACTCGACCTGCCCGCCACCCTCGTCTTCGACTATCCGGCGCCCGCGCCACTGGCCGAGTACCTCCGCGGCGAGCTGCCGTCGGCCCGCCCCGTGAACGCGCTCACCCTCCTCGACGACCTGGACCGGTGGGAGTCCGCACTGCCGGAGCTGATGGCAGACGACCAGGTGCGGGAGCGGCTGACGGGGCGACTGAACGACCTCATGGCGAAGTTGGGCGGCACGCCCGGGGACCACACCAGCGGGCCGTCCCCCGACACCGGCCTCCTCTCCGCTACCGCCGACGAGGTCTTCGACTTCATCGACAACGAATTCGGGGCTTCCTGATGGCGAACGAGAACGAAGAGAAACTCCTCACCTACCTCAAGCGGGTCTCCTCCGACCTCAAGCAGGCCCGTGACCGGCTGGAGCGGATCGAGGCCGATGAGCGGGAGCCGATCGCCATCGTCTCGATGGGCTGCCGCTTCCCCGGCGGCGTCCGCTCGCCGGAGGACCTGTGGCGGCTGGTGGCCGAGGGCCGCGACGCGATCTCGGAGTTCCCCGCCAACCGGGGCTGGGACGTCGAGGGACTCTACGACCCCGACCCGGGCCGGTCCGGCACCTGCAACACCCGCGAAGGCGGCTTCGTCCACGACGCCGACCAGTTCGACCCGGCCTTCTTCGGCATCTCCCCGCGCGAGGCGCTGGCCATGGACCCGCAGCAGCGGCTGCTGCTGGAGGTGTCCTGGGAGGCGATCGAACGCGCGGGCATCGACCCGCTCTCGCTGAAGGGCACCCGGGCCGGGGTCTATGTGGGGCTCGCCTCGTTCCAGTACGGCGGGGACCCGCAGCACGCCCCGCAGAGCGTCGAGGGCCATCTGCTCATCGGCAACGTCTCCAGCGTGGCCTCCGGCCGGATCTCCTACACCCTCGGCCTCGAGGGACCGGCCATCACCCTGGACACCGCCTGCTCGTCCTCACTGGTGACCATGCATCTGGCGGCCCAGGCGCTGCGCCGCGGCGAATGCTCGCTGGCGCTGGCCGGAGGGGTGGCGGTCATGGCCACTCCCGGTGTCTTCGTCGAGTTCAGCCATCAGCGCGGACTGGCCGCCAACGGCCGCTGCAAGTCCTTCGCCGCGGGCGCCGACGGCACCGGCTGGGGCGAGGGCGCGGGAATGGTGCTGCTGGAACGGCTGTCCGACGCCCGCCGCAACGGCCACCCCGTCCTCGCCGTGCTGCGCTCCAGCGCCATGAACCAGGACGGCGCCAGCAACGGCCTCGCCGCGCCCAACGGCCCCGCCCAGCGCCGGGTCATCGAGGCGGCACTGACCGCCGCCGGGCTCACGGTGGACGACGTCGACGCCGTCGAGGCCCACGGCACGGGCACCGCGCTCGGCGATCCCATCGAGGCGGGCGCGCTGCTCGCCACGTACGGCAAGGGCCGCACCACCGGCCATCCGCTGTGGCTCGGCTCGCTCAAGTCCAACATCGGCCACACCCAGGCGGCGGCCGGGGTCGGCGGGGTCATCAAGACGGTGATGGCGCTGCGCAACGGGACGCTGCCGAGGACACTCCACGTCGAGCAGGCGTCCGCGGCCGTCAACTGGTCCTCCGGCGCGGTCGAGCTGCTGACCGAGGCCCGGGAGTGGCCCGAGCGCGGCCGTCCGCGCCGCGCCGGGGTGTCCGCGTTCGGCGTGAGCGGCACCAACGCCCATGTCATCCTCGAACAGGCCCCGGCCGAGGGGGAGGACGACGAAGAAGGCGCCGCCGCCCTCGACGGGACCGCGCTCGGCGGCGTCGCCGTGCCCTGGGTGCTCTCCGGCAGGAGTGAAGCGGCCCTGCGGGCGCAGGCGGAGCGGCTGCTGGCGCATCTGCACGAGCGCCCCGAGGCGTCCCCGACCGATGTCGGCCACTCGCTCGCCACCGGACGGTCCGCCTTCGAATACCGCGCCGCGGCGGTGGGCGCGGACCGCACCCAACTCCTCGGCCACCTGGAGGCGTTGGCCTCCGGTGGGGTGTCCACAGGCGTGGTGCGCGGCGAGGGCGCGGCGGTGCCGGAGGCCCGTCCGGTGTTCGTGTTTCCGGGGCAGGGGTCGCAGTGGGTGGGTATGGCGGTGGAGTTGTTGGATTCGTCGCCGGTGTTCGCAGGTCGGTTGGCGGAGTGTGAGGTGGCGCTGTCGGCGTTCGTCGACTGGTCGTTGAGTGGTGTGTTGCGGGGTGGGGGGCCGGGGTTGGGGCG
>NZ_JBHYVB010000057.1:15090-56215 GCF_042750115.1 Streptomyces sp. NPDC059455 | reverse complement strand
AGTACGGCCGGTCCGACGATCCCGTCCTGCAGTTCGTGCTGGAGCATCGGCGCCCGATCGACTCGTCGCACGCCATCTGCCCAGACCAGTGGCAGCGTTCCGGCGCTCGCACCGTGCTGGCCGAGGCCGGCCTCGCGCACTCCCTCGAGGCACCGTTGATCGCGGCGGGGACGATCATCGGAACGATCAACTTCGCCCGCGCGCCTCAGAGCCGCGCCTTCTCCTCGACCGATCTCGTGTCCGCCCGCTTCGTCAGCGAGCAGCTGAGCCTCGCCATCGAGCGTGCGCTGCGTTTCGAGGCAACGGGCCGGCGGCTCAGCACGCTCGAATCAGCCCTCGACCGGATTCCGCAGGGGATCGTCGTGACGGGCCTGGACTCCAAGCCGATCTACGCCAACCAGGCCGCGCGGCGGCTGCTGCAGCTCACGGAGCGCCAGGGCGTGACGGACATGCCCCGATGCCTGCCGGCACCGCTCGAGGAGGCCATCGACCAGTTCCGGCAGGGCCGGCGCGTCCACGCAAGCAGCAGCCGGGACACGACCGGGCAACGAGTGGCGGTGAAAAGCTGGCTGCTGGGCGAGCGCCACGGCGCCGTCGTCAGCGTTGTGAGCAGAACGAGCACTGCCGAAAGCTCAGCTCGCGTCCCGGTCCTCGCCGTGCTGTCCCCGCGCGAGCAGGAGATAGCCCAGCTTGTGGCAGAGGGGCTGACCGCCAAGCAGATCGGCGAGCGCGCGTTCATCTCCGAGAACACCGTCAAACAGCACCTGAAGCGGATCTTCGCCAAGACCGATGTCAGCAGCCGGGCCGAACTCGTGCAGTTGATGTGGTCAGCCGGTACTTACTAGCCTGTGTGTTTCGCTTGCGGCGGTGTCCGAGTCTTGATCAGAAAAGCGAAAGTCTCTTCTGAGCTGGGAAGTTGAGGCTTGGCGAAGGTCTCTGTCATGACAGCAGAAAGCCACTGTCTGCGTGCGCCCTACCCGGTCGCGTCCCAAGCTCGTCGTGTCGGCCGACGGCCACGGGTTGGTCAGTCAGGTTGGATCCCGCTTGCTGGCCGACCTTTCCTATGTCACCAGCCTGACCGGCGCCTTCACGGACGCGCTGCGTCGGCTGCGACCGCGTGGCACCGGGCACCGGGCACGACTCCGGCCGGATCACGGTCGATCTCGCGGTGATGCTCGCCGACGGCGGTGAGGCGACAGCGGACCCGGCCCTGCTGCGCGACCAGGGGGACACGCGGATACAACCCGCTACGCTTCTTCACCTGGAGAGTGCTCCGTCGGCTCCGGCTCCAGCAACCTGGCCGTCGCGGCCTCGATGGT
The DNA here is from genome assembly GCF_042750115.1 of Streptomyces sp. NPDC059455. NCBI lineage: Bacteria > Bacillati > Actinomycetota > Actinomycetes > Kitasatosporales > Streptomycetaceae > Streptomyces > Streptomyces sp. NPDC059455. The sequence goes on along the minus strand of NZ_JBHYVB010000057.1, from coordinate 54,896 downwards.
GCGCCAATGTTCGGATCGCGGGTCTATAACGTCGAAGTGACCGGCGTCCTGGAGCAGCAGGAGCTCACAGGAATCCCCGACACGCTGCCCATTCGCGGCGTAGGACGCACTCAGGCTGGGCGGGACCACCTCGTCGGCGGTCCCGTGTGCGAGAAGGGTCTTCTTGCCCAGGGGAAGGTGGCGAGTCGGGTTCGCGGCGTCGAAGTTCTCTGGTACTTCATCCGGTCCTCCGCCGCAGAAAGCGGGCACTGCGTTGTTGCCCAGACCCAAACGGGTGGCCTCGCGAAGGTCGCAGTAACCAGCGATACAGACGACGGCGGCCACCTGTGCTTTCTGTGCCGCGCGCAGGGCGAGCTGGCCTCCCGAGGAGTGCCCGAGCAGGATCAGTCGCTGCAGATCGATGCCGGGCACGTCCTGGAGCGCGCGTATCGCGGCCGCCACGTCGGCTCCGGTCGCCGGCACGCCGCCCCCGTTGCCCACCCGCCGGTATTCGATGTTCCACGTGGCCCAGCCTGCTTGCGTGAGCCCGACTGCGAGCGCCTCGATCGTCGTCTTGGAGAACTGAGCTCGCCAGTTGCCGCCGTGAATGAGAACCATGACCGGGTGCGGCCCGTCACCAGTCGGCATGCGCAGATCCGCGACCTGTTCGGGGTCATCGCCGTATCGGTGCCGCTGCGGCCCGAAAACGTCGTTCGATTCGACCCATTCGGCCAGTTCGGCGAACAAACGGTCGCGTGCAGGATTAGCTCTGGGGGCTGGCGTCGGCATCAGTACGTCTCCCGACCGCCGTTGATGTGCAGGGTCCGCCCGGCGGCATACGGCTCGAGAGCCATCCAGCCCGCCGACGAGCATTCACCCGGGGACAGGTGCGCGCCACCTCGGGAGAACTCGGCAGCAGCCGGGTTCGGCGCCATGAGAACGGCAAGCCCGACGGCGCGGCACTGGGAAAGGCGACTCAGATCGGCATGGACCTCCTCACAGAGCGCAACGGGCTCTCGCGTGAGCTGATCGATGGTGATGTCAACACTCATGGTGAGTTACCTCCGAGTCACCGCAGCTGTCCAGAGCTGTGGGCCACCGCGGATCAGTTCCGGGAATGCCAAGCAACGATAGGCGCAGTACCTCACCCGGCCAGTCACTCGACCGGGTACATTTCGAAGACCGGACTGGGGCCCACTACCGTGAGGCTTGGATTACTCAGACGGGCGCATCTGTCGTCTGTCGGCAACTGCCACCAACCCAGAGGTCACGGTCTCCTGCCACCACTGTCGAGAGGGCCCGGGGCGCCGTGGCCAGGGCAGGGCGTCGGGGACGACGAGGTCGACGCGTTCCTACCTCTCGTAGCGGAAGAGGGCGTCCGCGGCGTGCTGGGTGCCGAGGTGTTCCCAGGCCACGGTGATCCGGCCGTGGCGGATGGTGAGACCCCGCAGTAGTCGTTGTCGTAGGGCTTCCCGGTGGCCCGCGGAATGCCGAGCTGATCACCCATGTCGTGGCGGCCTGGCGGATAGGGGCGGGCACGCCTGCCTCGTCTGACGGCATCTCCTGACTGCGAGGGGCCGCGCCCGGAGCAGCGCGCGGCGGCGAATACACCCGTTCAGGGACGGCGCAGGGGTGGTTGCCGTTCATACCGTTCTTCGTGTCGCCCCAGCGAGACGGACCGCCGGGGCCGAGTACGAAGGAGTCGGTGTGAGCGGCCTGGTTGTGCGGAAGACATTCGCCCAGATCGAGGAGATCCGGGCTGTGGCAGGGCAAAGCGACGAGGGCGGCCCGCTGCGCAAGGTAGCGGTGTGCGCGGTGGTTCGTAACCCCTTCGCCGGGCTGGGATACGTCGAGGACCTCTCCCAGATCGTCGAGGGCTCGGATGCGATCGGCACCTACCTCGGAGAGGAAGCCGCCCGTCTGCTCGGCTCCACCCCGGAGAGCTACGGCAAGGGCGGGCTGGTCGGCACCGCGGGCGAGCAAGAGCACATCAACGCCGCCGTCACCTCGACCTTCGGCAACGCCCTGCGCAAGGCGATCGGCGGGGGCGAGGCATGGATCACGTCCGTCACCAAGCCCTCCGGCACGGACGCCACCATCGACGTACCGCTCGCCTTCAAGGACGAGATCTGGGTGCGCAGCCACTACGACGCCATGACGGTACGCATCCCCGACGCTCCGCACCCCGACGAACTGGTGATCATCGCGGTCGTCGCCAACCGCGGCCGGATCAACGCGCGGGTGGGTGGGCTGTCGAAGGCCGAGGCGCAGGCGCGGGTGACGTCATGAGCACCCTCGCTGTCGTCGGCGCCGGCACGGTGCTGTCCGGCGACCATCGCAACCCCCTGATCGCCGACGCGGACACCGTGGTCAACGAGGACGGGGTGATCGTCGCGGTCGGTCGGCGCAATGATCTTGCCGAGCTCGTCGACACCGCCGAGGTGGTGATCGACGCGAACGGTTCGACCGTCGCCCCCGGCCTCATCGACTCGCACTGCCACGTCGTGCTGGGGGACTACACACCCCGGCAGAAGACCGTGGACTTTCTTGCGAGCTACGTGCACGGCGGCATTACCAGCGTGGTGTCCCCGGGCGAGATCCACGCCCAGGGCCGACCGCACGACGCGACGGGTGTGAAGGCACTTGCCATCGCCGCGATGTCGTGTTTCAGGAACTTCCATCCCGGAGGCATGACCGTTCACGCCGGCTCCGTGGTGCTGGAACCCACCCTGACCGACGAGGACTTCGCCGACCTGGAGAAGGCCGGCGTGCGACTGGCCAAGTTCGGTTTCGGTCTGTACGAGGATCCCGCCGACGGATACGACCAGGTGCGCTCGGCCCAGGCCCACGGCATCACCGTGATGTGCCACTCCGGCGGCGCCAGCATCCCCGGAAGCAAACCGATCACCCCCGACCATCTGCTGCACCTGGCTCCCGACGTGTGCGGCCACGTCAACGGCGGCCCGACCTCGCTGTCCAGCGAGGGCGTCGACAAGATCATTGGCGAGACGTCGATGGCGTTGCAGCTCGTGCAGGCCGGCAATCTCCGGTCGGCGGTCCGCATCCTTCGCAAGTGCCACGAGGAAGGCCGTTTCGACCGCATCGTCATTGGCTCGGACACCCCGACCGGTACCGGTGTGATGCCGCTGGGCGTCATCAAGACTGTCGCCGAGCTCTCCTCGCTCTCCGGCATCGACCCTGCACAGGTGTGGGCCGCCGCCACCGGCAACAACGCCCGCACCTGGGACCTGCCCGCAGGCTTCATCGCCCCCGGCGCGGCAGCCGACCTCGTGGTCATGGACGCCCCCTGGGGGTCCACCGCCCCGGACGCGCTCGGCGCCCTCGCCATCGGAGACATCCCCGGCATCACCGCGGTCGTCACCCAGGGCGTTCTGCGCAATCTAACCAGCCGCAACACGCCGCGCGCCGCGCGCCTCGTCGACGTCACCCCACCGATGCCGCACTTGTCCGCGGCCGGTCACTAGGCCGACCACAAGCAACCAGGGAGTGTGTCATGTCCCTCCATGTCATCTTCGAATCGGCAAAGTGCCAGGGGTACGCCAACTGTCTGATCGAAGCACCCGAACTCTGGGGCTTCGACGAGGACAAGAACACGGCCGTCCTGCGAGTGGACAACCCCGACGACACCCTGCGCGCCCGTGCCGAGGCATCGGCACGTTGCTGCCCGGCCCAGGCCATACGCGTGGAGAGCGCGGTATGAAGCGCGTAGTCGTCGTCGGAGCCTCCCTGGCCGGTGTCAACGCCATCGAGTCCCTGCGGGAACGGGGCTTCCAGGGGGACATCGTCCTCGTCGGCGCCGAAGACCACCTTCCCTACACCCGGCCCCCGCTGTCCAAGGACGCTCTCGCCGCAGGGCTGAATGAATCGGCCCTGCGACTGCGGGAGAGAGAGTGGTTCGACGCGCGAGGCGTCACGCTGCAACTCGGAGATGCGGCCACCGGCCTCGACACCCGCGACCGACGGCTGTGGCTCGGAACCGAGACCTCCCTCGCCTATGACGGCTTGGTCATCGCCACCGGATCGATATCGCGCCGGATGCCCATGACCTTGTCCTTGCCTGCCGCGCACACCCTCAGAACCTACGACGACGCGGACCTGCTGCGGCAGGCACTGCGACGCGGCGGTCACCTGGTGGTCATCGGCGCCGGGTTCATCGGCCTGGAGACAGCGGCCACTGCCCGCGCTCTCGGCCTGGACGTCACCGTCGTCGACGTCATGCCGACCCCCATGTACCGGTTCGGAGAACAGGTCGGGGTCTGGTTCACCGATCTGCACGAGCGGAACGGGGTCCGGATCGTCTGTTCCACCGGCGTCGCCTCGTTGCATGCGGTCGGTGATCGCGCTCAGGTGGTACTCGACACGGGGGAGACCCTGGCCGCCGACACGCTCCTCGTGGGAGTGGGCGGCATTCCGGCGACCGCCTGGCTGACCGGCTCGTCGGTCGGCTTCGCCGACGGCGTGAGCTGCGAGCCCGACCTGTCCACCGGAGTTCCCGGGGTCGTCGCCGCGGGTGACGTCGCCCGCTGGCACAACAAGGTCTTCGACGAGACCATGCGCGTCGAGCACTGGACCAACGCCGTCGAACAGGGCATGCACGCGGCGGGGACGCTGATGGGCGAGCACCTTCCCTTCGAGTCCGTTCCCTACTTCTGGACCGACCAGTTCGAAGCGAAGCTGCGCTGCGTCGGACGTATCTCCCCGGACGACACCATCGCCGTACTGCGGCGCGAGGAGAACTCGCTCGTAGCCGCCTACGGACGGGACGGCACCATCCGCGGAGCGGTCTGCGTCAACGCCCCCCGACAGCTCGCCACCCTGCGCGACGCCATCGCGCAGCGCGTGAACTTCCGCGAGATCACCGGCAGTGGCACCACACCGGTGACCACAACACCCTGACCATCCTCTGGCCGCAGGCTGCCGACCAGGCAGCTCGGTCCGGACATCCACCGAGCAAAGGAAGCCCGATGCCCCAGTCGTCTGTCGCCGCCAACCGCGACGCCCTCTCCACCATCGAACTCTTTCCCCAGGACGAAGACTGGTCGCTGCAGACCATGCGCCTGCTGGCACAGGTCGCTGTCGGCGGCTCCGACCTGTTCGAGTGTGCTCGCACCGCCGCCCGCATCGGCCGCACCAGCACCGACGGCGAGCTGTGGCAGAAGGAGTGGAGCCGCACCGCCCAGGAAGTCGCCGCCGCGGCCGAGGCCGCCCTCAGCGCGGGCAACATCACCACCGCCCGCCGGGCCTTCATGCGATCCTGCGGCTACTGGCGTCACTCGGAGTTCTTCCTCAAGTCCGACGACCCGCGCCGCGAACTCGCGTACACCACCGGCACCGCGAACTTCCAGCGCGCCGTCGAGCTCTCGGACGGTCTCATCGAGCGCATCAAGGTGCCTTTCGAAGGCATCACCATGGACGGCTACATCGTCCGTCCCGACAACTCCGGCAAGCGTCGGCCCACCGTCCTGTTCCTGGGCGGCGCCGACTCCTGGGCCGAGGAGCTGTACTTCATGGGCGGGACCGAGTTCCCCTCCCGTGACATGAACGTGGTCATGGTCGACACCCCCGGCCGCGGCAGTTCGCTGCGCTTCAAGAAGCTGTTCAGCCGCCCCGACTACGAAGTCCCCGTCGCCGCCGTCCTCGACTTCCTCCAGCAGCGTGACGATGTCGACGCCGACCGCATCGGCGTGGCCGGTGTCAGCTTCGGCGGCTACTACGCCCCGCGAGCCGCCGCCTTCGAACCGCGCGTCAAGGCCGTCGCCGCCTGGTGCGGCACGTGGAGCATCCTCACCGACTTCTACGAGTTCTACCCGCCGCTGCAGCAGCAGCTGCAGTGGCTGTCGGGGTCCAAGGACGACGCAGAGGCCCGCGAGAAACTGGCCGCGTTCACCCTCGACGGCGTCGCCGACAAGTTGTCCATCCCCGTGTACGTCATGCACGGCACCGACGACATCATCATGGACATCGCCGGTGCCCGCCGCTTCATCGACGCGCTGACCACCAAGGATGTCACCGTCGAGATCTACGACGGAGCCGGTTCGCTGCACTGCAGCTACGACTACTTCTCCGTGGCCACCGCCCGCCTGGCGGACTGGTTCCTCCACAAGCTCGACATCGGCCCTGCGAGCGCCTGAGCAAACCCCCGGAGGTGACGTCGTGTACGAGATCCATCAACTCCTCTGGGAGATCCGCCGCGATCCAGGGGTGAAGAGGGCCTACCAGACCGACCCCGACGCCGTCCTCGACTCCTACGGCATCGAGGGCGAATACCGGCAGTGGATGAAGGACCTCGACTTCAAGGCCCTGTACGAGCGCGGCATCAACCCCTACCTGCTCTACTTCTGCGCCATTCAGCTCCAGGTCGACCGAGCCCAGTACTACGCCCAGATACGAGGGGAGACGCAACGATGAGCGGTAACGGACGCATCGTGGGAGTCTTCGCCGCCTCCCACTCGCCGGGCATCACCGGCTGGCCCGAACGGGTTCCCGCCGATGTCCGCGCCACTGTGGAAGGCGCTTACGCCGAGGTGCGCAAGCGGATCGAAGAGCTGCGGCCCGACGCCGTCGTCGCCGTCTCGGTGGAGCACTTCACCAACTTCAACCTCGGCAACCTGCCGTCCTTCGCCATCGCTACGGCCAGGTCCTACCTGGGGCCCACCACCGCGGAGATGGCCGCCTTCCTCAACGTCGAGCAGCACCACTACCCCGGTCACGCGGAGCTGGGCCGCCACCTGTACGCCCACGCTCTGGGGGCGGAGTTCGACCCGGCCCTGGTCGAAGGCGGCCTGGAGTTCGACGAGAACTTCTGCGTGCCGCTCAAGCATCTCGACCCGGACTCGAAGTACCCGCTCGTCCCGGTGATCGTCAACGGCGTCAACCCGCCCTGGCCCACCCCCAAGCGGTGCTACGACCTGGGACGGATGATCCGCGACGCGGTCGAGGCCCAGAGCTTCGCCCCGCGTGTCGTGGTCCTGGCGACCGGAGGCCTCTCGCACTGGGTGGGCCTGCCGGAATCCGGCTCCGTCAACGAGGACTTCGACCGTGACTTCATCGCACGGCTCACGTCCGGAGACCCCGCCCGGCTGACCGACTACACCCAGGACGCCATCGACGCCGCCGGCAACGGAGCACACGAGATCCGCACCTGGCTCGCAGCCGCGGGCGTCGCCCGGACCGGCTTCGACGTACTGGCCTACGAACCCGTGCCCGAATGGCTCACGGGCACCGCGGTCGCAGCCGCCCGGCTGTGACACACCCTTCCCGCCCACTCTCCAAGGAGAAAGTCCATGAGCAAGCTGCCCAAGGTCACCGGCCGTGACATGCGGGGCGTGATGGCCTATCCGCCCACTCCCGCCCTGCCCGGCGCCGAGCGCGTCGATGCCGTCGACACCGTCGACCTCCAGGAAACCGAGCGGATGATCGGCGCCCTCATCCGCGACGGCGTCGACGCCATCGCCCTCAACGGCACGCTCGGCGAGATGGCCACCCTCACTCTGGAGGAGTGGAAGGCGTATGCCGCCTGCGCGGCCGAGACCGCCCGTGCCATCGACCCCGATTTCCCCCTCTTCATCGGGGCCACCACGCTCAATACCCGGGACACGGTGGCCCGGATGAAGTACCTCTCCGACCTCGGCGTCACCGGCACGCTGCTGGGCCGGCCCATGTGGGGCGAGATGGTCGCACCGGTGATGGACCGCTTCTACCGCGACGTGGCCGAGGCCGTGCCCGAACTCGCCATCGTCGTCTACGACAACACCGCCGCCTTCCGCGGGATCATCCCCCGGAGCGTGTACAGGACCCTCGTCGAGCTGCCGCAGGTCGTCGCCGTCAAGTACGCCGGTGGCGCCTCTGTCGGCTTCCGCTACCACAACGACATGGCCCACACCGGCACCAGCTTCCCGCTGATGTCGATCGAGACGGACTGGTTCCCGGCCTGGGAGCTGTACGGCGAGGAGCTCGTCGGCATGGCCTGGTCCTCCACCACCGCCATGGGCCCCGGCCCCGTCCTGGAACTGCGCGACGCGCTCCAGCAGGGCCGCACCGACGACGCCCGCTGGCTGACCGAGCGGCTGCGCTGGGCCCACGAGCCCTTCCTCGTCGGCCAGGACTTCATGGAGTTCGCCAAGTACAACATCCCGCTCGAGAAGATCCGGGTGAATGGCGCCGGCTACATCAACGTCGGCACGTGCCGCCCGCCCTACACTGTGGACCTCGTCCCCGACGTGCATGTCCAGACCACGGCCCAGCACGTCGAGCGCTACGCGCAGATCAAGACCGAGATCGAGAAGCGGTTCGGGTCGCGCGCGCCGAAGCACCAGGGATGACCGATGACACCACAGGCGGAGCAGCAGCAGCTGGATGCCTGGGTTGAGAACACCCGGGCGGGGATCACCGCAGGCCGGTTCCCCGCCCGGGCCTTCAACGACCAGGCCGTGTACGACCTAGAGCAGGAACGCCTGTTCTCCAAGGCGTGGTGCTTCCTCGCCCACGAGAGCGAGATTCCGGCACCGGGTGACTACGTCACCCGCAAGATCGGCAACAACAACCTCATCGTCGCCCGGGACGAGCACGGTGAGATCCACGCCAGCCTGAACATGTGCCGGCACCGCGGCAACGTGATGTGCAAGTCCGAGATGGGCAACGCCTCGCACTTCCGGTGTTCGTACCACGGGTGGACGTACAAGAACTCGGGTGAACTCATCGGCGTGCCCTACATGAAGGAGGGCTACGAGGGTCAACTAAAACGCAAGGACTGGGGATTGGTCGGGGTCCGCGTCGACAGTTACGAAGGCCTCGTCTTCGGGACGCTCGATCCGCGGGCTCCCACGCTCGATGAGTATCTGGGCGACTTCCGCTTCTACCTCGACCTCTACCTCAAGCACGGCTTCGGCGGCTGCGAAGTGCACGGGCCGCCGGACCACTGGGTCGCCGACACGGACTGGAAGATCTGTGCCGAGAACTTCGCGGGCGACGGTTACCACACCCCCGTGGCCCATCAGTGGGGCTTCAACCTGGGTTACTTCCCGTCGTCGGGTTCCACGCACAGCCAGGGCTGGGCCGCCAGCGTTCCCGGCAAGGGCCACGGCATCGGACTGGGCCACAGCCCGAACTTCCCGGCTTTCGGCGGATTTCCCGACGAGCTGGTCGAGGAGATGAAACAGACCCTGACGCCCGAGCAGGTCGAGGTCTTCGCCAGGACCCGCACGGCCGTGGGCACGGTCTTCCCGAACCTCTCCTTCCTCATGCAGCCCTTCAGCCTGGTGCCCGGCGAGCCGGGAGTCCGCTTCGTCACCATGCGGCTCTACCACCCGGCCGGCCCCGGACGCATGGAGATGTACTCCTGGTGTCTGGTGCCCAAGGACGCCTCGGAGGAGTACAAAACCGAGGCCTACCGCGCCTACACCCTGGCCTTCGGGCAGGCCGGAACTTTCGAGCAGGACGACTTCGAGAACTGGACCAAGGTCACCCAGTCCGCGGGATCGACCATGGTCAAGGATCTCGACTTCCCCTACATCATGGGCATGCACAGCGAGACCGATCCGGAGTTCGCCGGTCCCGGCCACGTCGTCACGCCCTACGTCAACGACACCAACTTCCGGAATCTGTGGACCCGTTGGGGCGATTACCTGGCCGGGGAGGTGTGATGGGCGACCGAATCCTTGTGAACCGCACCACGGTGGCCGAGATCCAGGAGTTCCTCTACCGCGAGGCTCTCGCCCTCGACGAGCGGCGGTTCCGCGACTGGCTGGCCATGCTCACCGACGACATCACTTACGAGGTGCCGGTCCGGGTGACCCGTGAGGCCCAGGCCGACTGGGAACTGACCCCCACCTCACGCATCTTCGACGACGACCGTCAGACGCTCGAAGTTCGCGTGCGGCGGCTGGAGACCGATTTCGCCTGGGCCGAGCAGCCGCCCTCCCGCACCCGGCACTACGTCACCAACGTCCTCGTCGACCCCACGGACCTGCCGGACGAGTACCTCGTGCACTCCAACTGCTTCATCTACCGAAGCCGGGGAGACAGCCCGACGCCCAGTTTCTACTCCCTGGCCAGGAAGGACACCGTTCGCAGGGAAGCCGACGGGTGGCGGCTCGCGCGCAGGTGGGCGGCGTTCGATCAGGCGCTGATCAACGCACACAACCTGTCCATCTTCGTCTAGCCGGCTCCCGCCCCGCATTGATCAGGAGGCCATGGTGGACACATCGAGCCACACGCCGAACATCGAACGCCCGGACATCGGTGAGGAGTCCCACTACCCCGAAGACCCGGGCACCGACGGGCCGATCATCATCGCGAACGAGTTCGCGGACGTGGTCATCCGCAAGGTGGCGACCAGGAACGGCATGCGCCTGGACATCTGGTCGCCCCGCCGGGGCACCCGCGTTCTGCTGGACGCCGTGGCCCTGGACTGCCTCAGCTTCCAGGAGCCCGATTTCATCACCGAGATGCTGGCCAGGAGGCCAGCACCGTGAACGGGCGCATGGAGGGGATGCGTGTTCTCGTCGTGGGCGGCGGCGCGGGCATCGGCAAGGGTGCGGCGCTCGCCTACCTCGACCAGGGCGCGGTGGTGACCGTGGTCGAACGGTCCGAGCATCATGCGGCGGCACTGCGGCGGGAGACCGAGGGCAGCCCCCTGGAGGTCGTCGTCGGGGACGCGACCAGTCCGGCTGTGCTCTATCAGGCTCTGTCTCAGGCCATCGACACGACCGGCGGGCTCGACCACCTCACCTGCTGTGTCGGCGTGTTCGACCACTACGCCTCGCTGCGGGAGCTGTCGGTGGAGGAGCTCGTCAAGGCTGCCGAGGAGATCTGGCGGGTGAACGTCCTGGCCACGCTGGTCGCGGTCAGGATCGCCTGGCCCGCCCTGCACGAGGCGGGTGGCTCCGTCACCCTGACCCTGTCGGAGTCGGCGTTCCACCCGGTGGGCGGCGGCGTGCTGTACGGAAGCTCGAAGTGGGCCCTGCGCGGGGTGGTGCAGCACTTGGCGGCCGACCTGGGCCCCTCCGTCCGGGTCAACGGCGTGGCCCCCGGTGGCACCAGCGGCACCGGCTTCTCCGGCCTCGCGGCACTCGGGGAGAGCGAGTCATCGGTCGCCGCGGTCAGTGGCAGGGACGAGCGGATCGCCGCGGGCACCATGCTCGGGGTGACTCCCTCTCCGGCCGATCACGCCGGGGCCTACGTCTATCTCGCCGACCCGGAGGCATCTCGGGTGGTGACCGGCCTGGTCATCAACAGCGATGGCGGGCGTGCCCTGCGGTAGCGGGTCGCAGGCGCAATTCCATGACGAGCCGGAGGCGCCCAGAGGTGCCGCGTCGACGGCTGTGTGGCCCACCTGAACGGGAGGTCGGGGTGAGCCACGGGAAGTAGCACGGGTGGTGGTCTTCGAAGACCACCACCCGTGCTAGGTGCTCTTAGCGCCAGAACGAAGTCGCTGTTAATTGGTACCTAACGTGGCATAGGCAGGGTCGCCATCTCGCCGAGAGCATACCCGGCCCCTTTTCGTTTATCGCGAGTCAAATACAGCGTGGACATGAGAAGGAAGGTAGAAATGTATATCCGGCAACAAGAAGTACTCTCGCCTCGGCCGCGTGCGACCAAGGCGACAAATTTTTCGTCAGCAATAAATTTAACAGCGTCGCAAATCGAAGAAAAAGGCAAAATATTCAATGAATGGCAGGATGGGCCATTCGCGCATCTCACCCATGTTGAAATTCCTCGCGAAACGGCGTCAGGTGGATTCAGTTTCTCCGCCAACGGTTACTGGTTTAACCACTTACTCTCCGTAAGCGTATACTGTGATTCCCTCGTGGGCATCTCTGGAAATCAAGATCGAGATCCAGTCGTTGCCGATCTAGTGACGTCGGGAGAGCTTAGATTCGCTAGCCGTGGCGAGAATTATGCCATCACGCCGGGGCGGATCTGTATTCGTGATACGAGAACTTCTTGGGAATTCACCTGTGCACCAAGGACGCAAGCTCGGGTGATTGCCCTTCCGCGACACGCTCTTATCTCGCGAGTTCCTTCGTCGGTGACTCTACTGCCTGCTTACGTTGCTGATGTCGAGACGGCAGAGGTTCGCTTTCTGCTCAATTTTCTGGATGCCATCGAGAAAAGCAGCGAGGATCTCGACGGTTCTCTCGCCACGCAAAATATGGCCCTCGACGCCTGCGCGAGTGTTTTTGCGGGCATGTTGACAAAGAACCCCCAACAAGGGCTTAGCGATCACCAAGCAGCCTTGGTGAAGGCGGCGAAGAATGTGATCGAAAATCATCTTGATGACGCTGACCTGTCCCCGTCTATGATTGCTCGGCTCATAGGTGTGTCGCTACGAAGCATTTATCGGTCATTTGAAGCGGCTGACGAGTCGATTATGTCCTTTGTTCGGCGTCGTCGCTTAGAGAAGGCGCGCGAAGATCTGATGCGGCGAGGCAGTACCGCCGCGGTTTCTGAAGTTGCTGCGCGTTGGCATTTCTCGGATGCCAGCCATTTCATCAGAACCTTCAAGTCATTCTACGGATCGACTCCAGCGGTCTACGCAAGGAATAACCACGCGTAATGGTGACACCGTGCAAAGAGCAGCGCCCGGCGCTCCTCGAGGCGTCATGGCCCTGGCCGACCTCGCCTACTAGGGTGGCGGCCCTTGGGGCGGCACCTGCATCAAACGCAGGCCCCTGCAAGAACTCGCCTTCACCGAGAAGACTGTCAACCGGGTTCTGGCCTCGGCACGGGCACCGGTTGAACGCGGTGCCGCGCACCTGAATTCCTGCCGGCTATTCCGGAAGATTCGGATGCTGCCGTCGCGGCGGCAGCATCCGACGGCATGCGATGGCCTCGTGATTACCTGCCTGGTGATCGGGTCACGGTAACGAGTTGGTGTTTCATCAGTGGCTGGTCGCTCTGCCTGCTGTAGTCATCCAGCCCGCACAGGATGTTCAGTTCGGGCATGTAGCCCGCGACGCTGCCGGGCGAGATGCCGTAGGCGATGACGCGGTAGCCGTAGACCGACCGTGTGCTGCCGTCGCGCGCGTGGCTCGTGATGTCGATCAGGTCGAACTCGGCCAGGCCCCGCTCATCCATGTCCTTACGGTTCATGAAGAGCAGAGTGCGCAGATTCTTGACCCCGCGGTATCGGTCGTCGTCCGAATACACGGTGGTGTTCCATTGGTCGTGCGAACGCATCGTAGAGAGCACGAGCATGCCCTGGGGCGGCATTACATCCGGAAGTTCACTTGAGTGGAACTCAGCGCGGCCGGACTCGGTGTGAAACTCGCGCTCACGGGCTGGCTGGGTGATCCGGAACCCCCGTGCCTCGCGAACCCGTCGGTTGAAATCCTCGAACCCCGGGAGCACGCGGGCCATCGTGTCGCGGATCCGGTCGTAGTCCTCGACATACCAGACCCACGGCGTCTTCGAGTCCGGCAGCGTTGCCTGCGCCATGCCAGCCACGATCGAGCACTCGGACCTGAGCATCTCCGAGGGCGGCTTCCGCATGCCGTAAGAGAGGTGCACCTCGCTCATCGCGTCCTCGACGCTCACACCCTGCTCCCCCGTTGCCTGTGTGTCCTTCTCGGTGCGTCCGAGGCACGGGAGAATGAGAGCCTTCCGGCCGTGGACCAGATGGCTGCGGTTGAGTTTCGTGCTCACCTGCACGGTCAGTTCGGTGTTGCGCAGTGCGGCACTGGTCGCGTCGGTGTCGGGTGCGGCGAGGACGAAGTTCCCACCCATTGCGACGAACACCTTCACTCGCTCGTCCAGCATCGCTTTGATCGTGCCGATAGTGTCCAGCCCGTGCTCACGAGGTGCGGAGATCCCGCACACCTCGTCGAGCGCGTCGAGGAAGTCGGACGGGGGGCGGTGGTCGATGCCGCACGTGCGGTTGCCCTGGACATTGCTGTGGCCGCGCACCGGCGAGGGCCCGGCTCCTTCCCGGCCGATGTTCCCACGCAACAGCAGCAGGTTCAGAATCTCATGGACAGTGTCCACCCCATGGTCCTGCTGAGTGACTCCAAGGCACCAGGAGATGATAGTGCGGTCAACGGCCATGTAGCAGGCGGCGACTTCGCGGATCTCGCTCTCGCTCACCCCGGACTGCCGCACCAGCTCGGACCAGTCGGCGGCACGCACCAGGTCGCGGTACGACGTGAAGCCTGACGTGTGCCGTTCGATGAAGTCGACGTCGAGCACAGCCGGATCCTTCTCAGCTCGCTCAAGTATTGCCTTGGCGACCCCTCGCAACAGGGCGAGGTCACCGCCGACGACGACCTGCACGTTCCGGCTTCCCGTCGGGGTGGAGCGGAAGGTGGCCATCGCGGCGAACTCGTGCGGCACGATCGTGCGTCGTGCCGCCGCCTCGATGAGCGGGTTGATGTGGATGATTTGGGCACCACGCCGATGTGCTTTGGCGAGAGTGGTGAGCATGCGCGGGGCGTTGGACGCCGCGTTCACGCCCATGACAATCAACAAGTCGGCCGCGTCCCAGTCGTTGATGTCGCACGTGCCTTTGCCGGTACCCAGCGCGGCTTGCAGGGCACGACCGGAAGCCTCGTGGCACATGTTCGAGCAGTCCGGCAGATTATTGGTGCCGAATTCGCGCACCCACAACTGGTAAAGGAACGTCGCTTCGTTGTTGAGCCGGCCGGAAGTGTAGAAAGCGGCCTGGTCAGGGCTGTCCAGGCCGCGCAGCGTCTGCCCGACCAGAGCGAACGCGTCCGGCCAGGAGATCGGGACGTACATGTCCGTGGCCTCGTCGTACGCCATCGGCTCGATCAGCCGGCCCTGCTCCTCCAGCGCGTAGTCCGGCCAATCCAACAGTTCGGTGACTGTATGCGCGGCGAAGAACTCCCGGCCGGTCTTCTTGCGAGTCATCTCCCAGGTGACATGCTTGATGCCGTTCTCGCATATATCCAGATGCAGGCCTTTGCGGTCGTCCGGCCACGCGCACCCCGGGCAGTCGAACCCGCCGTTCTCATGGTTCATCTTCGTGATCGCTAACGGCCCACGGACCGGCTCGCCGGTCCTGGCGATGACCCGCGTCACGCTGCGCGCCGCACCCCAACCTGCCGAGGGTCCCACGTCATCCACCTGGGAAAAGCCACCAGGGCGATTCGGTCCACGGCCCCGAGCCGCGACACCCGGTGCTCCACGGCCCAAGTCATCGCCGGGACGACCCTCGAAATCCGAGCGTTGCATGCTGTGTCCTTCGCAATCGAGATGCGGCCATCATGTACGCGGTGACGTCGCGCACATCAAATTTCACCGTCCTGGTCGCGGCGCCGTGGACCGTCGCACCTGCAACCCGCTCTGTGACCAGTCACTTGGCAGCCGGGACGGGGACGAATGTCCGTGTCCCGTGGGGAACCGCCAGGGCGTAGAGGACCAGACCCGCCGAGGTGAACACGAAACCGGCCCACGCCGTGGACAGCGTGCCCCACCCTGACTGGAGCGTGAACGCGCCGCCGATGGCGCCCAGCGAGTTGGCCAGGTTCAAGGCCGCCAGGTTGAGTGCCCCCATGAGGGTCGGCGCGTCGGGTGCGAACTCGGTCAGGCGAACCTGGATGGTGGGGATGGCGAACATCATCGTCGCACCGACGCCGAACAGGGCCGGCATCAACACCAGCAGGTTGCTGCCGGCCATTCCGATCAGCACCAGGAGCACAAGCACACCGGCGTAGCCGTATACCAGACCACGGCTTTCGAACTGGTCGGCGACGCGGCCGCCAAAGTAGTTGCCGACCGCCATGCCGAGGCCGAAGACGGCGAGGGCAATCGGGATGAGCGAGGCGTCATCACCCACTGCGTCGGTGATGAAGGGACCGATGAAGGTGTAGACCGCGAAGATGCTGGAGATGCCCAGCGCAGCGACAACGACCATCAGCCACACGTTGAGTTGGCGTAGGGCGCCAAGCTCGCGGGCGACGGAGCCACCCCGCAGGTCGTCGGTGCGGGGCACCCAGACGAACAACGCCAGCATCGCCAGTACGCCTATCCCGACCACGGTCCAGTACATGGCTCGCCACCCGGCCGTCTGTCCGATTGAGGTACCCAATGGCGATCCGACTATCGTGGCGACGGTCAGGCCGCCCATCACCGTTGCGAACGCTTTGCCACCCCTGCCCGGGCCGTAAACGTAGGCGGCCACCACGGCACCTGCCCCAAAATACGCACCCTGCACGCATCCGGTCACAAAACGGAAGATGATGAGGAGTGCGATATTCGGTGCCAAGGCTGAGAGCACGTTGCCAGCCAGAAAGAGCCCCATCAGGCCGAGCAGGAGCGTACGCCGGTTGACCCGTGCGGCAAGGAGGGTGATCGCCGGTGAGCCGATCATGACCCCGAATGCGTAAGCCGTGATCGCATATGTAGCGACGGGGATGGACACGTCGAGACTGGACGAAAAGAGCTGGATGATGCCGTTGCTGCCGAACTCGCCAGTGCCGATGGCGAATGTACCCAGTGCCAGCGCGAAAAGAACAAGCCCTCGGCGCTGGACCGGCGAGCCGGTAGTGGTGTGACGGCCTTCCTCGGCCCCGCATTGCTGCTCATACGCTTTCTGATGCATAAGGGCATCATCACGGTGGCGAGTGGACAAACAGTTGACGGAAAGTTCAGTCCCACTTCGCTGCCGGGCGCGACCATCCGCGCGTGGCGTAGGGGTGAGCGCTTGCAGGGCCGGGGCGGTGCAGTGCGGCTCCAGCGATACGGCGCGTAGCGACACCGGAATCGGACTTGCCTGGCGATCCGACTCGGTGTCGTCGATCTGCCGCTCTCGCTGAAGAAGTTTGTTCCGATGAGCACCGTGGCGGCCGTCTGCGGTCTCGCGGGCTGGTGTGCGCTTCACCTGGTCCGTCGCGGCATCTTCTGGGGTTCAGCCCTGCAAGGTGAGGCATCATGATTCTATTTGTCGGCAGGCTGATTCTATCGAGATGGCCGACGTTCTTGCTAGTTTTCCTGTGGAATTTATCAAGCGGTGCCGTTCGGGCATGCTGCGGATCGGTGCTCATGGCTGAGCTGGTCGCGGACCGATGGGCATCGCTATGGACGCGTTCACGGATCGAACTGTCAGCTGCTGAGAGTTATGAATCTCCAGAATCGATCGCCGTAGGTAAACTCTGGTGTGCGCGTGTCGTGAGAAAGCAATCCGTGTCGGTGCATCCGGGGGCCATAAGCGTGGCTGTGTCAATGCGTTCCGTCCCGCCTGGTCGAGATGCCCGGCCGGGCGATGGAGTTCGCCTGCAGATCCTCGGCCCGTTGCGGCTCTGGCGTGACGGCGTCGAGATGAGCGCGGGTCCGAGGCGGCAGGCATATCTGCTTTCACTTCTCCTGGCCCGCGAGGGGCAGCCGATCAGCACCACTGAATTGATCTACCTTATGTGGAGGGATGACGTCCCGGCCAGCGCCTTGAACGTCATTCACAAATACATCGGCGTCCTACGACGCATCCTCGAACCACATCTTCCGACCCGTGACAGCGGCTCATACCTTCACCGGCGTGGCAGCAGCTACATGTTCACCGCCGGACCCCAGATGCTAGACCTGGTCACTTTCCGTGAGCAGGTGGCGGCTGCCAGGACGGCTCTGGCGCAGCAGCGGTACGAAGCGGCGTTCGCCACCTATGTGGAAGCGCTTGGGCTCTGGCACGGTTCCGCAGGCAACGGCCTGAGCTACGCGTCCACCGCGGAACCGATTTTCACCGCCCTCGACGCCGAGTTCTACGACGTGTGCACAACAGCAGCTGAACTCGCGATATCGCTGGCCCGGCCGGAGCAGGTGCTCCCGGCGTTGCAACTGGCTGCGTGGATGGAGCCGTTGCACGAGCCCGTCCAGGCCAGCCTCATAACGGCACTCGCGGCCGCTGGGCGGCAGGCAGAGGCACTGTCGGTGTTCAGCGCGGTTCGTGCCCGCCTCGCAGAAGACCTGGGTGTAGACCCTGGTCCAGCGTTGCGGACCGCACATCAGCGGGTGCTGACGCAGCAATCACTGTCTGGGACCGAGTCGGACGCGAACAGCGACGGAGGCCATGCGCAGGCCAGGGCAGTCGGCAGTCTGGTCGGCAGGGCCAGGGAACTCACAGTGCTGCAGCAGAGCCTGAAGGCGGCGCTCAGCGGCGGCACGGCGATCGGTATCGTCGAGGGCGAGCCGGGTGTGGGTAAGACCCGCCTGCTGGAGGAGATCACCGGTGAGGCAGGCCGGCGCGGGGCGCTCACCGCCTGGGGCCGCTGTTTGGACGGCGATGGGGCGCCCTCGATGTGGCCATGGGCGCAGGCGATCGGCACGATCCTCGACGGCCTGCCTTCTCCCGCCCGGGAGCAGTGGCTCGCCGGTGAGCTCGGCCACCTCTTCGAGCCGTGCGGGGATGACGTCCTTGCCGCACGGGTGCCGCTGGACAGCGGGTTCCGGTTCCGGCTGTTCGAACGGGTCGTCGCCGTCATCGGCCAGGCTTCGTCCCAGGGGCCGGTGGTGCTCGCCATTGACGATCTGCAGTGGGCGGACGATACGTCGTTGGAGCTGTTCGGACACCTGGCGGCCCGGCTGCCGATCGGCACCGTCGTTCTGGGCGCGCTGCGCGACCGCGCACCGGCACCCGGTTCAGAGTTGTCCAGCCTGCTCGCCGCAGTCAGCCGGGTGCCCGGCCACCGCCGGCTCCGGCTCGGCCCGCTTGCCCAGGACGACGTAGCCGAACTGGTCAGCCGCGAAACTGGTCGTGATCCTGGCGCGGGTGCGGCCCGTAGCATCTACACACGTACCGTCGGCAACCCCTTCTTCGTACGGGAACTGTCGCGGCTGCTCGCGGACGCGGGCGGGCTCACCGACGCCGCCGCGGCCCAGGCGGGGGTCCCGGCAACCGTGCGCGACGTTGTCCTCGACCGGATGTCCGGCCTCGATGAGGCCACCAGGGATCTCTTGCAGATCGCCGCGCTCATCGGCCGCGACGTCGAGCTTGGCCTGCTCGTCCGCGTTGCGGGCCTTGACGCTGAGAGCTGCCTCGAACGCCTTGAGGCCGTGACGGCCCTGGGCATGATCGAGTCCACGCTGGAGAATCCGTTCCTGTTCCGGTTCGCCCACGACGTGGTCCGCGAGTCGGTCACCGCGACAACGCCACCCTCGCGGGCAATGCGGCTGCACTTGCGGGTCTCTGACGCCCTGGACGAGACCGACTCCGACGGCGAGTCCATCGCCGAGCGCCTCGCACACCATCTGTGGGCCGCTGGCCCGCTCGCCGATCCCGCCCGCACCGCCGCCGCGCTGGTCCGCGCTGGCCAGCGGGCAGCGGGTAAGTCCGCGATCGATACCGCCGAGCGTCAGCTGCGGTTGGCCGCGCACGTGGCGCGGACCGCGGGCCTTGCGGAACTGGAGCTCACAGCCCTGTCACAGCTCGCAGCCCTGTCACAGCTCACCGCCGTGGTCGGGATGCGGCCGATGTGCGGCTCCTTGTCGCTCGATCTACTCGAGCGCGCTGAGCACCTGGCCCGCCGACTCGGCCGAGAGGCCGAGGCCACCGGCTTCCTCTGCTTCCGCTGGGTTGCCCATACTCAGGCCATCGAGCCCGACCGCAGCGGGCCCCTCGCACACCAGTTGTTGCCGTAAGGCGAGGCATCCTCTGACCCGTTCGTGCTCGGTTGCGGTCTGCAAGCCTGGGGGCTTCACCAGTGGGACATCGGCAGCATCCGCGAGTCACTTCGGTACTTCACCCGGGCCAGAGCCATCGTCGTGAATCTCGCCCAGCGCAAGAAGAGTCCGGTCCAGCACGACCTTCAGCTACTCGCGGCTGAGCGGGGAATCACTGTGGACCCGGACCTCTTCTTCGTCTTCTTCGGCACCTACCGGCGACTGGCCTCGGTGTGGATCGCTTTGATGCGCTTGGCGAGGGCGGCGCCTGCCGCCGCTCGTTCGGCGCGGGCCGCAGCCGACGCCCGCCACTTGTAGAAGCCGGAGCCGGCTACCTCCAGCACGTGGCACAGCCGCTTGACCGGGTGGGTCTCGCAGTGGTCCTCAAGGAGCTGGAAGCGGTCTACCCTGCCCCCTCCTCCCCGACCCTCACCAGGGCCGGGCCAAAGGTGTCCACCACTCGGAGGGAAGACCCCCGTTCACACCGCGCGGGGCGGCAGTGGGCGACTTGGGAAGGTCACCCGTCAACCGGAGCTTCGGCGCATTCGTGACGGGCCTCCGCTGGATCGTCACACCCCAGCGACCTGCACGTTTCCGTGACCCCCAGGACTTTGAATCAGCCCTGGTGTGTACGGGCGCTTATCCGGATGCCTGTGAGGGTGCTGACGTGGCGCCCGTTGTCCACTCGGTAGCCGGGCCCGGTGCAGCAGTACGACGGCCCGCGTGGCGCGCTCTGTTCATCACGCCCGTTGCGCAGAAAATCAAAAAAATGGCACTCCAGTACAATCTGCGAGCGGGATCGCCGAATACATTTACGTGGTGGCTGCCTCGCACGGAAGGGCCGGGTTTCAGATCGGTTCGCCGGGGGCGGCAGGGTGGAGTGCCCTCAATGAACACAGGGCTGGTGCCCGAATTGTCGGACCGGCTTGGAAGGGTTGAATCAGCTCTGTATCGATGGGCGACCCGCAATGGCCGATTGTACTTTGATCCGGCACTCGAGAACTTGATCCGCGGCCCACTGAACTTGAGGCCGCAGTGGCCTCGATATGGAAGGAGGCGGTGACGCGTGGAACCGGAACTCGTGGTCAACGAGATCTTCGGCCCGACCATCCAGGGTGAAGGCCGGTCCATGGGCCGCAGATGTGCGTTTCTACGGCTCGGTGGCTGCAACTTATCGTGCACGTGGTGCGACACGCCCTACACATGGGACTGGACCGGGGCGGGGGGTTCCGGGGTCAAGTACGACCCTCGCAAAGAGTTGCACCAGAGGCCGGTCCGCGAGGTGGCCGAGGAACTCCTTGCGTTCGGTGTCGAGTTGATCGTCATATCCGGCGGTGAGCCGCTCAGTCAGCAGAGCCGGCTGGTCCCGCTGGTCGAGCTGCTCACGGCGCGGGGCCTGGAAATCGAGATCGAGACCAATGGCACGCACACTGCAGACCCTGCTCTGGCGGCCTCCGGGGTCCGCTTCAACGTCTCGCCGAAACTGGCTCACTCGGGCGATCCGGTCAAGCGGAGGATTGTGCCGGACGCGCTGAGAAGTTTCGCAGTGACGGAAGGCACCACGTTCAAGTTCGTCTGCCGTAACGCCGATGACCTGGACGAGGTAGCCGGACTGGTCGAGGAGTTCGGTCTGGGCTCGGTCTGGATCATGCCGATGGGGCAGACGGGCGCCGAGGTGAGTCGGCACATGGCTGAGTTGGCCGATGCGGTGATCGCACGCGGTTGGGGTCTGACAACACGCTTGCACACCTTGTTGTGGGGCGACAAGCGAGGTGTCTAAGGGGTTGTATCACGTGGCTTGATGTCCGTGCGGCATGATCTCGGTCGCGGGTTTCGATCTGCCGTAGCGGCTGGATCCTGATGAACTGTGGCAGCTGGGCGCTCCGTTGCCGCAGGTTCGCCGCTCGTCCGCAGGGCGGTGGGATTGCTCCGTGGGATGAGCGTGCCGTGTTCACCGCGGTGGTGTACGTGCTGACCAGCGGTTGTGGTCGGAGGTACCTGCCGCCGACGTTCGGTACGTCTCCCGCTACGGCACATCGCCGGTTCGCGGTGTGGACCGAGGCGGACCTATGGCGCCGACTGCGCCGGGCGGACTCGGCGCCAGGAGCGAGGTGGACTGGATCGGGCGATCGTCGACACAGCGTCCGCCCGGGCGAAAGGGATCCCACTGACCAGGCCGAACCCGTTTGATTGCGGCAAGAAGGGCAGCAAGTCGCACGTGCTGTCCGAGGCGCGGGGCATCCCGCTCGCTGCCGCGGTCTCCGGTACAAACTCGCACGACAGCCAAGCGTTCAAGCCGCTGATCCCGGCCGTACCCGCCGACCGCTCCAGGCGCGGACCGCGCCGACGGCAACCGGTCAAGGTCCGCGCTGACAACGGGTACCACTCCGCCGACCACCTGGCCTGACTCCGCCGCCGCAACCTGATGCCGCGGACCGCGCGTCCGGGAATCGAGCCAGGCGAACGGCTCGGCCGCCACCGCTGGAAGATCGAGCGGTCGATCTCCTGGCTGCTCGGCTACCGCCGGCGCACCGTCCGGTACGAGCGCAAGGGCAGCCAACTTCCTCGCCCTCCTCGGCCTCGCCGCAGCCCTGACCTGCTGCAAGAAGCGCGCGAAACTCGCCACGTGAGACACCTTCTAAAAGCGTGGCTGAATCAAACCAGAAAGGGGAATCGCAGACATGACGCTGCGTATTACGAAGCAGTTCGAGTTCTCTGCCAGCCATCAGCTCTCCGGCCTGGCCGAGGGGCATAAGTGTGCTCGACTGCACGGCCACAACTATGTTGTCGAGCTGGAGCTGAGCGCTGACCTGACGGGGCTGACGCCGACGGGGTTTGTCCGGGACTACGGCGAGTTGGACTCCTTCAAGTCGTGGCTCGACCAGACGCTCGACCACCGTCACCTCAACGACCTGGTGGACGAGAATCCCACCGCCGAGAACCTGGCTGTGTGGCTCTACGAGCGTTGGTCGAAGGAGTTTCCGGATCTGACATCCGTGCGAATTTCCGAAACTCCCAAGACATGGGCCGCTTACCGGCCCTGAAACGCCGACCGGTTGGCGAGAGCAGCTGCCCGTTCCTCGGAATCGAACAACGGCCGTGCCGGTCGGACTGGAGAGGTGCCCGAATGCCTGTGACGACGTGGGTGCAGGAGAGTGAAGTGAACTCGGTGAAGTCGCGCGAGGAAGATCCGCTGGTCGGACTCGCCCGGCAGCTCCTCAAGGAAATCGGGGAGGATCCTGACCGCGATGGACTGCGCGATACGCCGACGCGGTTCGCCCGCTGGTGGCGTGAATTCATCAACTACCAGCCGGGTTCGGTCGGCACCTCGTTCGAGTCGGTCGGCACCAAGCAGTTGGTGGTGGTCTCGGACATTCAGGTCTGGTCCCTTTGCGAGCACCACCTGTTGCCGTTCAACTGCTCGGTGACGATTGCCTACCTGCCGACCGACCGGCTCCTGGGCCTGTCGAAGTTCGCTCGGGTTGCTCACCGGCGTGCGCATAAGCTCCAGGTTCAGGAGCGCCTAGTCTCCGAGATCGCCGAGGACATCGCCGTGCTTAGCGGGACGGATGACGTGGCTGTCATCGCCAAGGGCGAGCACCTGTGCATGACGATGCGCGGCATCAAAGCAGCCGCCCAGATGACTTCGACGGCCTACCGGGGGAAATTCGGTGAGGACGCCGGGCTCCGGGCCGAGATGTTCAACCTGCTGCACCCCTGAGACCTGACCGGGACCGCTGGGCCGCCGCCGGTGATTCGGTCCAGCAGACCGTTCCGATCGGGTCCCGTCAGGACCGGACTGACAGTGGGTACGGCGGACCAGGGGGAGTTCGCTCCGTCTTCTCGCCGGGGTATTGGGGTCGGCGCTCCCCAAATGGACCGGCTAGCGAGCGATCAATCCCCATGCTTCATTGCGGGAGCGACCGAGTCGGCCGCGAGCCGCCTGTTCATCGGCCGTAAGCGGGAACTGGCTGTGCTGACGACGCTCGGTGACGAGCACCTTTACACGGCCACACGTGGCGTCCAGGCGCCGGACACAACCCTTACCACGACTACCGTTCGCGAGCGGATACGGGATCGTCAAGCCGCTCGGACCGAAACGGTTACTTCAATCGGAATGAGGTCTCAGTGAAAAGCAAGGCCATGGTGTCTCTCTCTGGAGGCCAGGACTCGGGGACGTGCCTATTCTGGGCGGTGTCAAAATTCGACGAGGTAGAGGCGGTTTCGTTTGACTACGGTCAGCGTCATCGCGTGGAACTCGATTGCGCGGCGCGGCTCGCTGAACACGCCAGGGTTCGCCATACTGTCCTTGAACTCGGCTCCGCCTTTCGCCAGATGGGAGGCTCATCGCTCACCGATGAGTCCATCGACTCTCGGGTCGACGCTGCTGGAACTGGCAATGACTACGCGGCACGGCATGGGTTGCCGTCGTCGTTCGTGCCCGGACGTAACGTCATTCTACTCGGCTACAGCGCTGCGCTAGCCGTGACCCGTGGCGCACAGGCACTGGTTACCGGCGTGTGTTCAACTGATGATGCCGGCTACCCCGACTGCAGAATCAGCTTTGTACGGGCCTATGAAATCGCCCTACGCGAGGCACTTGATGAGCCCGAATTTCGCGTCGAGGCACCGCTGTTGGATCTCACCAAAGCGGCTACCTGGTTGATTGCTGCGGAGTTGGATTGTGTTGAGGAGATCGTAGAGCACACCCACACGTGCTATCACGGGGACCGCAGTGAACGGTTTCCGTGGGGGTATGGCTGCGGTCGGTGCCCGGCGTGTGTCACTCGCGCCGCCGGATGGGATGAGTTCGTCGCGGGCAAGGCGGAGCAGAGCCGGTGAAGATCGCGTTCGTCCTTCTCACCTACAACCCTGATGAGCCTGCGGGGATCGAACGCAGCGTGGGGTCACTCTCTGTCGGCCTGCGCGAGTTGGGGCACCAGGTCATCACCATCGCAGCCGGCCCTGCCTCCGCTACCGACGGACCGGACCTGGTCCGTCTGGACTCGATCAGGCTGCCACGCCCCATGCTTTTCGATGACCTGCCACGCGCGCTTGCCGATCCCGGGCCGCTGCGGGACGAGGTCAGCGCAGTGCTCGTCAAGCATCACGTTGACCTGGTGTGCTGGGCCGACGCCGTGGTCGGCCTCGGGTATCTGGCTCCGGCCCCGCGCGGGGTACGAACCGCACTGATGGCGCACCTCGTGCGGGACAACCACTGGATGCACGAGAGTCTGGCGCACAAACCTGACGCGGTGCTTGCTGTCAGTTCCTTTCTCGTCGAGGAGTCCGCCCGGGCAGGTGTGGACACATCCGGGTGGCAGGTGCTGCCGAATCCGCTTCCACGCCGGGGCACTCCGCCACTTTTCGGCATGCGTGAGCAACTCCGGCTCACCGGTCCGCTGAGGACTCTGGCCAGGGCGGACCCGGTCAAAGGCATTTCCGGCCTGCTTCGCGCCATCCCGGAGGATTTCGATCGCCCTGTGCAGGTCGCGCTCGCGGATGCAGGCTTCGAGCTGTGGCCGGGCATGCAACACGATGTCCGCCATGAATGCCAACAGTTGGCTGAAAGGCGGCCTCAGATCGAACTGTTGTCTGCTCTGCCGTGGGATGAGGTGCAGGATTTCCTCGCCGATGCAGCACTCGCCATCGTGCCGACCACGTGGCCGGAAACCTTCGGCAACGTGGCGGCCGAGGCGCTCTCCACCGGAACACCGGTGGTCGGCTTCCACCTCGGCAATCTGCCGCATCTCGTTGGCGGAGCCGGAAGCCTGGTCGAGATCGGACCCGCTGCCGAAATTCACCATATCGGTGCGGTCACCAGCCAGAGCGCCCAACCACCGGGTGCGCAGGAAGGCTTCGCGAGGCTTTGGGCGGCGACCGCGGCCCTGCTCTCCGACTCCGACGGCTACCACGCAGCCTCCGAGCAGGCGGTGCGTCAGGTGGCCGGTTACGAACCCGCTGCGGTGGCGGGCGCGTTCCTCCGCTGCGTCGGCGTCCATGACTAGCAGCGCCCGTCGTTGCTGCAATTCCTATCGCCCGAGGAGTTCCGAGATGTGGCCAGGCAACAGCACCCTCGCAACGCACAGGCTTGACGCGGACGCCGTTCGCGCTCACCCCTGGTGCGGACCAATTGACCAAACACCTCGAAAGTACCGAGGCCCCCATCTGCTCTCCCGAGACGGATGGAGGAATTTCACCGAGCGGCTGGAACGATCCGAGGAGATCGCCACCGTGCTGTCGCTCACCGCCGGCCACACCCGAGTCCTCGACGTCGGCGGCGGCACCGGCGAGTTGACCCAGGCTGTGGCAGCCCAAGTCGGAAAGTGCACAGTAGTCGAACCACACCGCGACAGGGTGGCCGTCCTCGACACCGGAGGATCGGTCGAGGCCACAGTCGAGGTACATCCCGGCCAAGCGGAGGCCTTGCCGTTCGCCGATCGCTCTTTCGACGCGGTGTTGACCGCCTGGGTCCTTCCCTACGTGCAGGACTTGCAGCAGGCTCTGGAAGAGATCGCCCGGGTCTGCGACGACACGAACCCCAATGCCACGATCATCGTAGTTGGTGGGGCACCGGATAACGAACTCGTCCGCCTGCTCAACGAAGTATGCGTTCCGATGGCCGGAGAGCAGCCCGATCATCAGGGCTTCCTTCTCGCTGAAGCCGCCCGGGTCTTCTCCAACCACGGGTTCTCCGAGTTCAGCCTGCTGCGCACTGAGGCAGCGCTGCACTTCCCGGAACTTTCTGAATCGGACCGGACCACCGCTGCGGCGGCGACACTGGTCGATTTCTGGTTCGAAGGCCATGCTCGTGCCGCCGACATGCGGCACGCCCTGGAATCAGCGATGCACGATCATTTCGCGCGTCGCCCCCATGCCGTTGGTGACCAGGCCACCGTGCTGGTCGCTCGGGTGCCACAGCTGGACAACTCGAACACCGGCAGGGCGTAGGACATAGGTGCCGGTGTGCTCTGCGGCGGCGGGCGGCGCTGACCGCTACCCCATCGACGCTCATCCGTTATCGCACAGGAGCGGGACTCATGATTTTCTGCGGGCTTAAGCTCACCCACGATGGCGCCGTGGCGCTGATCGACGGCGACCGGCTGGTTTTCAGCGTGGAGATGGAGAAGATCGGCAACGGCAAGCGATACAGCTGGATCAGCGATCTCAGCATTATTCCCAGAATACTCGACGATTTCGGTTACAAACCCGAGGATGTGGATGAGTGGGTGATTGACGGCTGGGACGGTGATCAACCCAGGCCGCTTTTTTTCACCATGCACGACAATGGGAATCCAGTCGAGATCACCGTCGCGCCGTACCGCGAGTGCCCCGCCTGCCCGGACCTGCTTCAGCCCGGTTACTCAGACGAGTTCACCATCGATGGTCGCAGTTACAACTACACCAGCTACGCGCACGCCGCCGGCCACCTGTCCAGTACCTACTGCACCAGCCCCTTCGCCCGGCGCGGGGAGCCCGCGTTCGTGCTCGTCTGGGACGGCGGCCTGTTTCCGGCCCTGTACCTGGTGGATCCCGACACCGGTGTGCGCAATCTCGGTGACCTGTTTCCGTTGTTGGGACATGCCTACGCCATCGCAGGTCAGCACTTCGGGCCGTTCCGCAAGCCCGGCGATGCCGATGCCTGGGACCTGACGGTGGCCGGGAAGCTCATGGCCTACATCGCGCTTGGCTCGCCCCGCGAATCGGTGCTCGCTGTGCTGCGCGAGGAGTTCCATCGCATTTTCGAAAGCGATCTGCCTCAAGCGGTGGAGTACCGGCGCAGCACCGGCGGCTTCGGAAGTCCGTTCGAGCCTTCGGTGCCGCCGGTGCACGAGTTCTACGCCGCAGTGCGCATGCGGACCGACCCGGCCGCGGTGTCCGACGAGGACGTGCTGGCCAGCATTCACCAGTTCTTCGAGGACTTGCTCTGCGAGCGGATCACCGGCGCCCTGCGCATGGTCGGCGCGGCGGGCCCGGTAAATCTGTGCTTCGCTGGCGGTTGCGCGCTGAACATCAAGTGGAACAGCGCACTTCGCGCGCTGCCGGCGGTCCGCGAGATGTGGGTGCCTCCGTTTCCCAACGACTCCGGCTCGGCGATCGGAGCCGCGGCCCTGGGTCGGGTCGCGCACGCCGGGTTGTCGGCTATCGAATGGTCCACTCGGCTTGGGCCCGATCTGCTCCCCGTGTCGAACATCCCGGCCGGCTGGTCGGCCCGCCCGTGCCCACCGGCTGAACTGGCCAGGCTGTTGTACGAGACCGGCGATCCGGTGGTTGTGCTCAACGGGCGCGCCGAGCTGGGGCCACGGGCTCTGGGTGGGCGCAGTATCCTCGCCGCACCGACCGATATCGCGATGAAGGACGAACTCAACCGGATCAAGGCGCGCGAGCCCTACCGTCCGGTCGCCCCGATCTGTCTGGTCGACGCCGCCCCGGAGATCTTTGACCCGGGCACCCCAGACCCGTACATGCTCTTCGACCACGACGTACGGCCGGACTGGGCGGACCACATCCCGGCGGTCGTGCACCTCGACGGCACCGCCCGGTTGCAGACGGTCGACCCAGCCGACGACCCCGTGTTGGGCGAGGTGCTGGCCGAATACCACCGGCTCAGCGGGATTCCGGTGCTGTGTAACACCAGCGCCAATCTCAACGGCTCCGGATTCTTCCCGGACGTGGTCTCGGCCATCGAGTGGGGGCAGGTGGACCGAGTCTGGAGCGCCGGAACCCTCTACCAACGCCACAGCGGTTGACCGACGAGACCGGGACCCGTGACCGGCTCGGCCGGTCGATTCCATCGCCCGGCAATGTTTTCTGGAGGATTCGGTGCTTTTCTGTGGAATCGCCTGGGGGTCGGTGGGGTATCGCGCCGCAGGAGTGGACGCGGATGGCGAGGAGGTCTTCGCCAGGGACTTCCCACCGGGGCCGCTCGACGGCCTGATCGCCTTTCTGCGCGAGCAGGCGGTGACTGCCGACGGCGGGTTGTGTTGCGTCATCGACAGCACCAACGGAACGCTGGATCTGCATCTGCTGACTGCGGGTCTGGCCGTGTGTCGAGCCGACCCGTGGTCGTTGCCCAGCCGGCCGGTTGACGGTTCGGTGCCCGCGACAGAGCTGGCCAGGGCAGCCGTGGCCGACCCCACCGCGATCACGTGGCTGGCCGTGGGGTCGGGAACGCTCAGCGGTCGCACCGACGCGTTTGACCACCACCTGCGCATTCCGGCCGAACCCCAGCGAAACTTCCTGGAACGCGGCGCGGGGCAGCCGCGGGTCGCGCTGACCTTCGACGATGGCCCGTGCCCGCCCTACACCGACCGGATCCTGGACATTCTGCGGTCCTACCGGGTAACGGCCACTTTCTTCTGCGTCGGGTTGAACGTGGCCGGCTATCCGACGACGGTGCGGCGCATCGCCGAGGAGGGGCACACGCTGGGCAACCACACCTGGTCACATCCCTTTCTGCCCGAGCTTGGCATGGACGAACTCACCTTCCAAGTCGAAGCGACCGCCGATGCGATATTCAGGGCCACTGGGTCGCGGCCCCGCATGGTGCGCCCGCCCTACGGAGCCGGTCGGCCCGAAGTGCTGGACTGGCTCTCCGCGCAGGACCTGGACTGTGTGCTGTGGAACAACGACAGCCATGACTGGGCAGCGCCGGGGGCAGCGGCGATCACCGAGCGGGTCGTCCAGCAGGTGCACGACGGATCCGTTGTGCTGTTGCACGACGGGGGCGGCGACCGATCGCAGACCGCGGCGGCACTGCCCGGGATCATCGAACGGTTCCTCGCCGACGAATACGCCTTCGTGGGCGTCGATTCGCTGCCGCCTGCGCTCCCTGGCCCGGGAACCTGAGCCAACGGTGGACACTCAGTTCTCGGCCCCGACCCGGCCCGTACTGCCAGGGCCATCTGTCATCCTCGTGTTGGGCGGCGTGACGGCGCTGCCTTCTCTGTCCATGGATATGTACCTGCCGGCGCTGCCCGATGTCGCCCACTCGCTCGGGGCATCCGCTGCCGCCGTCGCGCTCACCCTCACCGCGTCCCTGGTCGGCCAGGCGGTCGGTCAACTCGTCTTCGGCCCGATGAGCGACCGCTGGGGTCGGCGGCGCGTGATGGTGTCGGGCATGGTCGGCTACGTTTTGGCAACCGCGCTGTGCGCACTCGCATCGAACGTCGGGCTGCTGATCGTGTTTCGGCTGCTCCAAGGCGGTGTGGGGGCCGCACCCGTCGTGGTGGCCTTTGCCGTCGTTCGCGACCTCTATGCGGGCGCAGCCATGGCCCGGTTCAGCTCGTCGCTCATGCTCGTCTCCGGCCTGGCTCCGATTATCGCTCCGCTTATCGGTGGCCAGTTGTTGCGGGTCACTGACTGGCGAGGCGTTTTCGGCGGCCTGACCGCGTTCGGTGTGCTACTCGTCCTCGCCCTCTGTCGCTACTTGCCGGAGACTTTGCCGCCCGAGCGCCGGCTCCCTGCGGGCGTCGGTGCTGCCCTGCGGACCATGCATGGCCTGCTTGCCGACCGGGTGTTCACCGGTTACATCCTGACCGCCGGACTGACCTTCGCCGTGTTGTTCGCATACGTAAGCGCGTCTCCGTTTATCGTGCAGAACGTCTACGGGGCATCACCGCAGACCTATTCGCTGCTGTTCGGCGTCAACTCCGTCGGCCTGCTGATCACCGGGCAGGTCAATGGCAAGCTGCTGGTCGCCCGGTTTGCCCTGGACCAGGTGCTGGCGGCAGGGATCACGGTGCTCATGATCGCGTCCCTGGCCCTGCTTGTGCTGACCACCGGTGTTCTGGGCACAGTGGGCCTGCTCCCTGTCGCGATCGCGCTGTTCGCGCTGATTTCTGCGATAGGTGTCATATTGCCCAACGCCAGTGCGCAGGCGCTGACCCGTACCTCGGATGCCGCCGGTTCGGCCAGCGCGCTGTTCGGCACCAGCACGTTGGCGTCGGCCGCGGTGGCCTCCCCGCTGGTCGGCCTGACCGGTGAGCACACCGCCACGCCAATGGCTGTTGTCCAGCTGACCTCGGCCGGACTGGCCGGACTGTGCCTGCTGGGGCTGTGCAGGGACCGACGAAGCTCAACCGATTGACGCTCGATGCGTATCGAGGGCAGGAATGGATCGGCTACCACAACATTTCTTGGAGCAGCGATGTCACCGCAACGCGCGGACCAGCCGCGGATCGCGGTCGTGATCCCCACCTATAATCGATCCGCGCTGCTGCGCAGTACGCTGGCGGCGCTGGCGAGGCAGCGGATTCCAGTGAGTGAGTTCGAGGTCGTCGTCTCCGACGACGGTTCCTCGGACGACACCAGCGACGTGGTCGCCGATTTCGCCGACGAACTCCGGCTGAAGTACCATTTTCAGGAGGACCTCGGCTTTCGGGCATCGGCCGCGCGGAACGCGGGGGCCCGGCGCACATCAGCGCCCATCCTGGTTTTCCTCGACGCGGGCGTACTGCCGGGGCCGGACTTCTTGTCCGCCCACCTGTCCGCTCAACTGTCGGGTTCGGCGGTGGTCGGATACATCTTCGGTTACCAGCCGAACGGCCCGGTCACCACACTCGACGAGACCGCGTGGGCCCTGACCCCCGAACAGCTGATCCGCAATTATGGCGATTCGCCGGAGTTCAGGGATGTTCGGCACCTCGCATTCGAGCGTTTCAACTTCGACCTGGAAAATTGTGCGGTTCCGTGGCAGTGGTTCTGGTCGGGAAACTGCTCGGTACGCGCAATGGACTTCTGGGCCGTTGGCGGATTCGATGAGGATTTCCGCAGTTGGGGTGGCGAGGACACGGAGTTGGCCTACCGGCTGTTCGGGCACGGCGCACGATTCGTCGTGAGCCGGGCCGCATGGGCCATCGAGGTGCCTCACCCCAGGGCGATCGCGCCGAACCTGGACAGCGGCACCACGAACATGCTGAGGTGCTTGCACAAGCACCCGGACACCGTGATTGAACTGCTATGGGCCTGGTTCGCCCGCGAACAACGTACTCAGTTCCAGATCCGTCATGACTGGAACGTCGAAGACGAGTACCTGCTCATCCTCGACGCGGTTGCCACCGCCAAATCGGTCGACGTCGCCGGTGAACTCGCTCAGCTGCGCCAGACGGCGGGAAATGCGCGAATCGCCGTTCTCGGCTGCGGCAGCGACGTGCCGGACTGGCTGGCCCCTGCCGCGCTTTTCGACTTCGACCGCGATGTCGTCAAGAACGCCACGCTCCAGGTGAGTCATGCTATCGGTTTGCGCACCGCCTTGCCGGACAACTCGGTCGATCTCGTTTTTGTGACTTCGAGGCTGCGCACGTTGTGGGACCGGTGGGAGAGCGAAATCCGGGCTGAGGCACGACGGATCGGGCGTGATCTTCTTGGCCCGCCGGAGCCGAGGTGATCCGACCGGGATGTTGGTGAACTGCGAACGATGTCACGGCGGGTATGCCCGCCGTGCTGAGTGCCGCGTGTAAATCACTCGGAGGGTGGTCGTGATCATGGAATGGAATCTTTCGAAATGAATTTTCCTGTGCAGGAAAGAAGAATGCGGACAACCAGCACGAGTGAGGAGCTCGACCGACTGTTCCTCGAACTGGTTTCCCTGCTGCGGCCTCGGGTTTTCGTTGAAGCAGGGGCGTATGAGGCAGAGACCTCGCTGGCGGTCGCCGCCGCGGTGCCGGACTGCGCGGTGGTCGCGTTCGAGGCGAACCCTTACGTGCACCGGAAGTTCGCGGCCGGCACGGACTTCGCCGCTAACCGCGTGGACTACCGGCACCAGGCGTTGTCGAGCCGGCCCGGTGAGGTCACCTTCCTCGTGATCACCGACAGCGCCAGCCTCGCCGACGACCGCGTCGAGGGGTACAACTCCCTGCTGCGCAGGGCGGGCGGTGACTGGCTTGGTGACGTCGAATACGAAGAAGTCACTGTGGCGGCGACGACTCTGGACCACGAATTCGCCTGCCACCCGGGACCGTTCGCCCTGTGGTTGGACGTCGAAGGCGCCACGGAACAGGTTCTGGCCGGCGGCCGCACGTTCCTCGACCGGTGCGACCTGCTGAAGGTCGAAGTCGAGGAAACGCCGTTCTGGCAAGACCAATGGCTGGCTGAGGACGTCGTCGCCGAGCTGCGTGGGCACGGCCTCGAACCCGTCGCCCGCGACACCCAGACCGAAGAGCAGTACAACGTGGTGTTCGCCAGTAAGCGCTTCCTCGAAGCGGAGGCCGCCGCGTGATGTCCGCGTTCAGCCGCCGCTTACTCGATCTCGAATCCCGCCTCGATTCCCGCAATCTCGGCTGGTACCTGGACAACCTCCACGAACCGGTCATGGATTACTGGCGCGTGGAAGGCCCCGGCCGGCTCGTGCGCGACCCCGGCACCGGCACCCCGGTCACCGAACGCATCACGATCGCCGAGTTCCTCGCGCGTACCGGGGTGGCGGGTCTCTTCGCCGAACGCGATGCGGTCGGCATCACGGCCGTTCAGGCGGCGGTGATCAACCCATGGGGCTTCGTCGGGTTCCAGTTCGGTGAGGCGCTGCTCATCGACCTGCAGTACTACCGTCCGGTGCGCGAAGCCGTCGTTCTCGACGGGGAAGAGGCCATGGTTCCGTCGTACTACGCCCCGGCGTTGCCGGAGCGTACTTGGCGCGGTGGCGCGACGAGCCACGTCCACCACGACGAAGGCATTGGTGGTTACCGAGTCGGCACGGACGTCAACGAGTGGCGCGGCACGTTCACCGGCCGTGACGGCATCCACTCCTTCGCCGACCTCCGCCGCTTCGACAACCAGCTCGCGGTGTTGCGCCGCGCCTTGCGCCACAACGCCGCGCTCCTCAACCGCCACTTCGCGAAGTCCGGCCGCGACCTCTGGAGCTCGACCGAGCCGTCGCCGGCGTCCCTGCTCGGTGCCGCGCACCTCTGCGGCCCGTACGGCGTGCTCGCATACCTGGACAACGGCTCGCGGCCCGCCGACGAGGCCGGCACCTCCATCACCGCCTACCTGCGGGCTTTCTCCGACATCGCGCTCGCGCCGGGCGACCTCGGCGCGGAGTGACTACCATGTTGATTTTTGTCCCGTTCGTGGTGCTCGCGACGTTATCTGTCTTCTCGTCCCTCCAGGGGTTTGTCCTGCTGGCTGTCGCACGCAAACCCGTGTACGGCCCGCGGGAGGAGCCCTGGCGGCAGGTGTCGGTGCTCGTGCCTTGTTTCAACGAGGAGAAGGTGGTGAGCAAGACCATCGACTCCATCCTCGCCTCCCGGGGGGTCGAACTCGACCGCGTGATCTGCGTCGACGACGGTTCGACCGACAGTACGCTCGAGGTGCTGTACGAGGCGCAGCGGCGCCACGGTGACGTGCTGCTCGTGCTCAGCCAGCGCAATCGCGGCAAAGCGGCAGCCCTCAACCACGCCCTCACGGCTGTCGGCACGGAGTTCTTCGTCTCCGTGGACGCCGACACCCAGGTGCTGCCCGGCACCCTCGCCCGGCTGCTGGACCACTTCACCGATCCGCGCGTGGCCGCTGTGTCCGGGCAGATGATCGTCGGCAACCGCCGTCCGGCGCAGGATTTCGTCTACGCCGCGCAGGTGCGCGAGTACGAGTCCGCGAACAACATCGAGCGCCGGGCCTTCGCGCGCCTGCGGCGGATCACCGTGATCCCCGGGGCGATCGGTGCCTTCCGCCGCAGCGCCGTGGCCGAAGCCGGGGGTTACCCCGAGGGCACGTTGGCCGAAGACGCGCACCTCACGCTGGCGTTGCTCCTCAACGGTCACCTCACGACCCACGAGGCGTCGGCGACCGTGTTGACGGAGGCACCGGACACGATGGCGGGTTTGCGCCGCCAGCGCGTCCGCTGGGCCACCGGCAAGACGCAGGTGCTGCTGCGCGTCGCGGGCCCGGCCCTGCGCCGCGGGGGTCTCGCGGCCGCGTTGTGGCTGTACCTGCTGTGGAACAACTCGATCCTGCCACTGGTCTGGCTGCCGAGCGCGGTGCTGCTGCCGCTTTCGACCGTGGCGCTCCTGGTGCGGGGCCCGGAAACCGTGACGTGGGTGATGGCGGTGTGCGTGCTCACTCTCGCGGTGAACTGGGGCTACCTCGTGGTGTCACGCCGGTTCGCGCGCTCGCTCGACGCCGCCGGCAGAGCGGCGGCCGGGCTGGTCGAGGTGCGCACCGGCCTCCGGTCCACTGCGGTCATCCCGCTCGTGGGGTCACTGGCTACGTGGGTCGCGTGGGCCCGGATCCTGACCGGGCAGCGCGGTGGCTGGGACAAGCTCGACCGCAGCGGTGACGTGCAAGTGCGGTCGTTCCCGGCGGAAGGAGCCCTCGATGCGGACTGACAAGCGTGTGGCGTTCACCTTCGACGACACCCCGCACGACGCCGGTGTCTTCTTCACCCCCGACGAACGCACGGCCACGCTGGTCGGGCAGTTGGCCGACGCGGGTGTCGAACAGGCGGGCTTCTTCGTGGTGGTCGGCGATCTCCAGCAGCCTCGCGGTGTCGGCGGCGAGGACCGGATCAGGGCCTACACGGCGGCCGGGCATGTGCTGGGCAGCCACAGCTACCGCCACCCCCGCCTGGAGGAGACCTCGGCCGAGGACTTCCTCGCGGACGTCGACCGGGCCGCCGGATGGTTCGTGGGCCGCGAAGGCGCCAGGCCGTGGTTCCGGTTCCCGTTCCTCGACGAAGGTGACGCCGACCCGCATAAGCGAACGACGGTCCGGAAAGCCTTGGCCGAGCGGGGTTTGCAGAATGCGTACGTCACCGTCTTGACCCTGGACTGGTACCTCGATGCCCTGGTCGCGCAGACCGTCCGCGAAGGCCGGCCCTATGACCGCAGGGCTCTTCGCGACCTTTACGTGGAATCCCTCCTGGAGCCCGCCGAGTTCTACGACCGCCTCGCCGTCGCCGCGATCGGCCGCTCACCCGTCCACGTGGTGCTGCTCCATGAAAACGACCTCAACACGCTGTTCATAGCCGATGCCGCCCGCGCGTTCCGGGTAGCCGGCTGGGACATCGTGCCGATCGACGAGGCATATCGAGACCCGATCGCCTCGATCGAGCCCGAGGGCTGGTGCGGCTCCGGTCGCGTCAGCGCACTGGCCTTGGACAGCAAAAAGATCCGCCCGGGTGGCCTCGACCTAGAAGTCCTCGAAACACCCGTGATGCTCCGCTCGTTCGAACGCCGCGTGACGGCCCGGCAGACCGCGAAAGGACTACCAATGAAGTCGTCAAGCGCGGAGGGCGACTCACTGTGAGCGCGCCAGCCGAGCGAGACGGGGCGGGACGGCGGGGTAGCCCCGAAGACGCGGCCGCCGCGTATGAGGGTCCACAGGACGTTCAGGCGGCGGCGCGCGAGGGCGCCGACGAGCCGGTCGAAGCTGCCGAAGACGCTCATGTCGCCGCCAGTATGGGCGATGAACTCAGCGCCCAGGACGGGGCCGAGGCCGGGCATGCCAACGGGCCGGACACCCAATGCCACACCCAGCACCCCTGGGTCTTCCGATCCCGCGAATGACCAGAGCAACCACCCTTGAAAGGTAGGACAACCATGGCAGCATCGTTCGACCTGTGTGTGGGACTCGGTCAGCACTGCGAGTCCACCTACCAGATCCGGCGCATCACCGGCCAAGAGACCGCGCAGTTCTTCGACTGGCTCGAAATCGACCTCGTATGCGTGTGGCAGGTCCTCGAGAGCGATTTCCGGGGACTGCTCAAACCCGGCCGCATGGCGTTGACCACCGACGGTCAGGGTGCGATCGATCTCGATGCCGGCATCGAGTTCTACCACGAGTTTCACGCTCACCCCGGCGCCGAGCTCACGCTGGCCGATGTTGAGGAGCAGCTGACCGCCGTGCGCGAGAAGCTCGAGTTCCTCGCGGACCGCTGGCGTGAACTGGTCGCGTCACCCGCGCGCGTGCTCTACGTCCGGCAGGACGCCAACGGCGTCGAGACCGCCGCCGATCTCCAACGGCTGCAGGCCACCCTGCGCGAGCGCTACCCCGGCCACGACTTCGCGATCCTCTGGCTGTGCCGGACGGCCCCCGAGGACCGCGACAAGCTGCCGCCGGGCGTCGCGTGCCGCGAGATCCCGTTGCTCGAAGGCCGCTGGCAGGGTGACGACCGTGCCTGGGACGAGCTGTTCGCCACCCTGCCGGTGGACGAACTATGGCCGTGAACGCGGTGGCCGTTGACGGCCTGTCGATGTCCTATCGGGTCCCGGTGCGGGAAGCGGGGCTGAAGGCCGCGTTCCGCACCCTGGTGCACCGGCGGTTCCGGGAAGTCCAGGCCGTGCGGGATTTGTCGTTCGAGATCCCGCACGGTGAGGTCGTCGGCTTGCTCGGGCCCAATGGGGCGGGCAAGACCACCGCGATGAAGCTGATGTCCGGCCTGCTGCACCCCACGGCCGGGTCGGTCGACGTGCTGGGGTACACGCCGTGGCAGCGCCGGACTCCGTTCCTCCAGCAGATCGCCCTGGTCCGCGGCAGTCAGCCGACGGGTGGTGCGCAGGAACTGACCGTGCTGGATTCCCTGCAGTATCAACGAGTTCTCTACGACATCCCCGACGCCGACTACCACGCCGGGCTCGACGAGCTGGCCGGGCTACTGGGTCTGGGGCCGTTGCTGCACCGGCAGTTGCGTGCCCTCAGCCTCGGGGAGAGGATGCGGGCGGGGCTCGCGCTTTCCTTGCTGTACCGGCCGAAAGTGCTGTTCCTCGACGAGCCGACACTCGGCCTGGACGTGTCCGCGGCCGCCGCCATCCGCCGGTTCCTCTCCGCGTACGCCGATCAGTCCGGCGCCACCGTCGTGCTCACCAGCCACTACATGGCGGACGTCGAGTCGTTGTGCCGGCGGCTGATCCTGGTCGACCACGGCCGGGTGCAGTACGACGGCCCGCTCGAGCGGCTCTCGGCGCGGCTGTCGCCGTACAAACTGCTGCGCATCAGCGCTCCCGCAGCGGCGAAGGAGGATTTCGAGGGCGTCGCGGAGGTCGTGGCCACCAGCGGGGTGTCGTGGGAGCTGCGGGTACCCCGAGACGACGTCGCCCGGGTCACAGCCCATCTCCTCACCTCGTTCCACGTGATCGACTTGGCGGTGGAGGAGCCGTCGCTGGAGACCGTGCTGGACCGCGCGTACCGGGAGGGCGTATGAGGACCTCTCGACTGCTCGCGCTGGCGGTGCGCCATCAGTTCCTGGAATGGGCCGGCACCTGGTGGTTCACCGCGTCGCTCGTTGTGAACTACGCGATCGGGCCGCTCATCGGGCTCGTCGTGTGGTCGGCGGCGCTGCCCGGCGACGCGGGGGTCGTGCGGTACTTCGTGGCGCTGGTGGCGGTGCACCTGCTGACGGCGTCGTTCGAGGACTACACCTTCGCCGAGTCGGTCTACGACGGGACGATCGGCCACCAGCTGCTGAAACCGCAGCCCGTGGTGGTCGGGCCTGCGGGGGCGAACCTCGCGATCCGGCTGTGGTTGAGTCTGTTCGGGCTGCCGCTCACGGTGGTGGTCGCGCTGGTCACCGGCGCGTCCTATCGGTGGCAGGCTGTGCTGCTCGCGTTTCCATCGCTGGTGCTGGCCGCGGTGCTGCGGTTCCTGTGGACATGGCTGCTCGCGCTCGCGGCGTTCTGGACCGAACGCGTCCACGCGATCGTCGCGTTCGGCAACATCCTGGTGTTCCTGCTCGGCGGCATCGCCGCACCGCTGGGGGAGCTGCCCGGCAGTTGGCGGACGGTCGCCGCCCTCCTGCCGTGCCACGCGATGCTCGGCCTGCCCGCGGGGATCGCGGCCGGGACGCTGTCCGGTTCCGGTACTGCGGTCGCGCTGCAAGCAGGGTGGTGCGTGATCTTGACCGCCGCCGCCGTGGTCGTCTGGCGGTCCGGTGTGCGCCGGTACACCGCGGTGGGAGCGTGACGCGTGAAGCTGCTGAAACTGTTCGCCACGAGCTTTTCCCTGTCCCTGCGCCAAGCCCTGGCGTTCCGGGCGAACCTCGTGTTCGACGCGGTCCTGTCGGTGGTCGCCCTGGCCTCGACGATCGCCACGGTGCTGATCATCTTTTCCCGCACCGGCCGCCTCGTCGGCTGGACGCAACCCGAGGTGCTGGTGCTCACTGGTACGTTCGAGCTGCTCAGCGGCGTGAAAACGACGTTCGTGGACCCGAACCTGGCGGGCTTCCCGACCCGCGGCGTGCGGGAGGGACGGCTCGACCACCATCTGCTTCAACCCGCGCCCAGCATGTTCCTCGTCAGCTTCGCCACCGCGGCGCCCCTGGCCGGGGTGCAGATCCTCCTGGGGTTCGCCGTCGTCCTCACCGGCGCGGGCACGCTGCCGCACTACCCGGGCACGGGCGCGTTCGGCGCGTGGATGGTGCTCGTGCTGGCCGCGACCGTGACGACCTGGGCAGTGGGGATGATCTTTGCGAGCCTCGCGTTCTGGGCGCCGAAACTGGACCTGCACAGCCTGTTCGGCAATGTCTGGCAGCTCGCCCGCCACCCCGCCGACCTCTACGCGCGTCCCCTGCGGAGTCTGTTCACCTACGTCTTGCCGCTCGCTCTCATCGCCAGCGCGCCGGCGCGCACACTCACACGACCGGGCGACCCGGGACTCCTGCTCGGCGCCCTGGCGACGACGGCCACTGCCGTACTGGTGGCGAACGCCGTGTGGCGGGCAGGCCTGCGCCGCTACACGGGGGCCAGCAGCTAAGGGCTCGTAAAGAATCAACACGTTGCTTCACGGTGTCTCTGTCGTTGGTGTGGTATGCGCATACCGAGCGAGGTTCGTGACCAACTCGTCCTGAGATTCGGGGTGTTGTTCCCCCATCTGAATGAGCGGCAGCAGCGGCTGGCGCTGGCCGCCGAGGCCCGGCTGCTGGGGCACGGCGGGGTGAGGGCCGTAGCCCGTGCCGCGGGGGTGAGCGAGACGACGGTGCGCAAGGGAGTCTTCGAGCTGGAGGGCGGAGAGGATCCCTTGCCCGATGGCCGGGTCCGCCGGGACGGCGGCGGTCGCAAGAGCGCAGAGGAGCTTGACCCGCTGCTCGTTCCGGCTCTGCTGGCCCTGGTGGAGCCAGACGAGCGGGGCGATCCGATGTCGCCGCTGCGGTGGACGACCAAGTCGCTGCGGTCTCTGGCCGGGGGGGTGGGGCGGGGGGGGCCCCCCCCCGCGGCACCCCCCGCGGGGCGGGGGCGGGGGGGGGCCCGGGTAGGTGGGCGCGCGCAATCCCAACC
>NZ_JBHYVB010000057.1:0-15080 GCF_042750115.1 Streptomyces sp. NPDC059455 | reverse complement strand
TTGCGGGGGGGGCGTGCGCTCACGTTGGTCGGGGTGGGGGCGGTGCCGGTCCCGCCGCCCCCCCCCCACCCGCCCCCCCCCACCGACCGTGGGCCGGCTGCTGCGGGAGAACGGTTTCAGTCTGCAGGCCAATGCCAAGACCCTTGAAGGTGCTCAACACCCCGACAGAGACGCGCAGTTCCGGTACATCAACGACCAGGCCAAGGACCATCAGGTGAACGGCGAGCCGGTGGTCAGCGTGGACACGAAAAAGAAGGAAGTCGTCGGGAGTTCAAGAACGCGGGATGCCAATGGCGGCCGGCCGGTGAACCCGCGCGGGTCGACGTTCATGACTTCCCCAGCGAGGCACTGGGCAAGGCCCTGCCCTACGGTATCTACGACCTGGCGGCGGGCACCGGCTGGGTGAACGTCGGTACGGATCACGACACCGCGACCTTCGCGGTCGAATCGATCCGCCGCTGGTGGAACGGGCAGGGACGTCTCGACTACCCCGGCGCCACCCGTCTGCTGGTCACCGCAGACGCGGGTGGCTCCAACGGCTACCGCACCCGGGCCTGGAAGACCGAACTCGCCGGCTTTGCCGCCGAGACGGGCCTGGCCGTCACGGTCTGCCATATGCCTCCGGGCACATCGAAATGGAATCGGATCGAGCACCGGCTCTTCTCCGCGATCACGATGAACTGGCGCGGCCGGCCGCTGACCAGCTACGAGGTCATCGTGCAGAGCATCGCCGCGACCACCAACCGCACCGGGCTCACCGTCCACGCCGAACTGGACCCCGGCAGCTATCCCACGGGGGTGAAGGTCAGCGACACTGAACTGAACGCGGTGCCGCTGACCGGCCATGCCTTCCACGGGGAATGGAACTACACCGTGCACCCCCGACCCACCGAGCCGACGAACCCCGGCAAACCAACCGCCTGCCTCGACCGCGAGGCCCTGGCGCACCCCGCCCTGACCGGTATGACCAGCACCGAACTGACCGAGCTGACCACAGCCCTGGCCTCGCCCTGGCAGGCGCTGCACGCCCCGGACCGCACTACCCGACGCGACGGCGGCACCCGACGCCGAGCCCCGGGCGGCGGCCGCAAAGCCAAACTCGACCTGGCCGACCGCGTCCTGGCCACCGTGCTGCACCAGCGCCTTGGCCTGTCGCCCACCGTGCTCGCCCACCTGTTCACCGTCAGCAAGGACACCATCCGCGAGGCCACTGGCGAGATCGGACAACTCATGGACCAGCACGGACACACTCCCGGCCCCGCGGCGACACACCTGACCACCCTCGCCGGCCTCCACGTCTACGCAACCGCACACGGCATCGCCCTCACGACAGAGACAAAACCACCGTGTTGATTCTTTACGAGCCCTAAGGGCTTGCAGGGATTCAACATGTTGCTTCCCGTTCGGGGGCTCGTTGACGTGATATGCGCATTCAGGACGAGACCTGCGACCAGCTTGCTGTGAAGTACGGAGTGTTGTTGCCGTATCTGGACGAGCGGCAGCGGCGCCTGCTCATGGGAGCGGAGGCCCGGGTGCTGGGGCATGGCGGTATCCGGGCCGTCGTACGGGCGGCCGGGGTGAGTGAGACGACGGTCCGCAAGGGCGTATTCGAGCTGGAGGCCGGAGAGGAGACGTTGGACCGGGTACGGCGGCCGGGCGGGGCCGCAAGCGAGTCGCGGATCTCGATCCGGGGC
Source organism: Streptomyces sp. NPDC059455 (assembly GCF_042750115.1). NCBI lineage: Bacteria > Bacillati > Actinomycetota > Actinomycetes > Kitasatosporales > Streptomycetaceae > Streptomyces > Streptomyces sp. NPDC059455. The sequence goes on along the minus strand of NZ_JBHYVB010000057.1, from coordinate 13,386 downwards.
TGCGGCCCGCACTGCTGGCGCTGGTCGAGCTGGACGAGCGGGGTGATCCTGTGTCGCCGCTGCGATGGACGGTGAAGTCGACCCGCACACTCGCGCGGGAGCTGGCCCGGGCCGGGCACAAAGTCAGTGCGGACACCGTCGCCGACCTGTTGCGGGAGGAAGGGGGCAGCCCAATCGCACGCCCCGGCCGAAGATGATCAGCAAAGTCAGCTCAGTCCTGGCGGGGACGATTTTCTGGAGCGCGCGCTCCGCCCCAGCATCGGCAACGTGTGGCCGGGTCCGGGCAGTACGCCGGGCGAAGCGCCGCAGATGCTGGCCACGAGGGCGGCCTGGGCTCGAGTCAGGGATTCCAGCGCTGCTTTGGTCGCGCCATAGATCGCCATGCCGGGCATGCCGATCCCCGGGGGCGTCGAGGAAGTGCAGGGGCCGCAGTGAGCGCGAACGGCGCCCGCACGTTGACGGCGGCGGCCTCGTTGTGTGCGTCGAAATCTCGCGTCGCGTCGAGCGGGATCGCCGCATTGTGATCAGGATGTCGACAGGCTCGGCCTCGTCGGCGAGCCCCCGCACGTCCTCGCTTTCGCTCAGATTGGCCCGCAGAAACGGGTCGCGTCTGGTGATCATTACGTCCGCACGCCAGCGGGGAGGGTGTCCGCCACCGTGTACCCCGGTCCACCGATCGCACCGGAGCCGGTTACCAGGGTTTTCTTTCCTTTTGAATCCCTAAGCGTGTCTTTCGACGGTCGACAACGGATATCGGGAGAGTGAGCACTGGTGGTCTTTCTTTCGGTTCCAGTTTGCCCGTTACCGGATTGCGGCTGCCGTGCTTCGGATCCAGCTGCGGAATCCGATCGCCAGCTCGGGGCCGTGGCGGTTGCGATTGCCGCGTACCCGGGACAAGCTCCGTAGCGGTGCCTATATCCTTGACAGGAAAAGGAGAGGTTCTTGCGGTCTGCCGATTCGGGCTCCAAGCGGGGGCAGCAGGGCCTCATCACGGGATGAGATGAGCGGCGATGATGCGAGAAGGCATCCTTGATGACCGGGAAAATGATCTCCCGGGCGCGGCGTACTCGGCTACAGCCACCATTGATGAACGCGGCCTCGTCACTGGTTGGAGCGAAGGCGCGCGGCTGTTGCTCGGCTACCGGTCCGAGGATGTCGTGGGTCGGTCGGCGACGAGTCTGCTCGCCGAGGACGTCAGCGAGGCGACTCGGGGGCTGAGAACCGGCCAGCAGTGCTGGAGCGGCAGGGTGGCCTTGCGGTGTCGCGACGGCCGCCGTCTGGTCGTGGGGCTGCTCGTACACCGTCGGGTGACGGAGGGCGCCTCCCCGGAGTGGTTCCTCGAGTCAACGGTGACGCAAGTACCGAGCCTACCCCGCGGTGACGCGCTGGTGGACTGGGCAGTCGGCCAGCTTCCATACAGCCTGGCGATCTTCGATGAGGAGCTACGGCTGATGCGGGCCAATACTGTCATGGAACGTGTACTGGCCCTTGCTGAGGACGACATGCGTGGGCTGCATCTGTCCGAGATATTGCCCGGCTCTGAGGGCGACGGACTGGAGAACGCCATGCGGCTGGCGTTGAGGAGCGGCGAGCTGCAGAATATGTTGAGCCGTCTGCCGGTACCCGGCGGCGGGCCTGAGCAGGCATGGTTTGTTTCTCTCACGCCGCTGAAAGATCAAGTCGGTCGGGCCCGCAGTGTGTGCCTGGTCGCTCATGACGTGACGGAACAGTACTGGTCCCGGCAGCGGCTACTGCTACTCAACGATGCCAGTACTCGCATCGGCAGCACTTTGGATATCGAGCGCACTGCGCAGGAGCTGGTCGACGTGGTCGTCCCCAAGATCGCGGACTTCGCCTACGTCGACCTGCTCGCCTTCATCGGGCGCGGGGATGAACCGCCTACCGGTCCGCTGACCGGCCCGGTTGCCATGCGCCGCACCGCTCAGGGATCCATTTACGAGGCCATGCCGGAAACCTTGGTCGAGTTGGGCGCCATAGCCACCTATCCGGCCTTCTCCCCGCCCGCAGAGTGTTTGGCCGCGGGACGGGCGGCCAAGTACGAGATGAACGACTCCGTCATCGCCAGGTGGTCAGCTTACGACCCTTCGCGGGCCGACCGGATCCGCGCTATCGGGACCCATTCGGTGATAGTGGCACCGATGCGCGCACGGGGCGTCACCCTCGGTGTCGCTCTCTTCAATCGCCACCGGCGTCCTGAGCCCTTTGAAGAGGATGATGTGCTCCTGGCTGAGGAGATCGCGGCCAGGGCTGCAGTGAGCATCGACAACGCCCGCCGTTACACGCGCGAGCGCACCACGGCCGTGACCCTTCAGCGCAGCCTGCTTCCCCAGACACTGCCCCGTCAGGCAGCGTTGGAGGTTGCCTCCCGCTATCTCCCCGCGGGCGCCCGGGCCGGGGTGGGTGGAGACTGGTTCGACGTCATTCCGCTCTCCGGAGCACGTGTAGCCCTGGTCGTCGGCGATGTCGTTGGCCACGGCATCCAGGCATCCGCCACCATGGGGCGGCTGCGCACCGCGGTACGCACCCTGGCTGATATCGACCTCGCACCTGACGAACTGCTGACGCACCTCGACGACCTGGTCACCCGCCTGTCTTCGGAAGCCGATGCCGAGACGGCCGGGGACATAGGCGCCACGTGCCTGTACGCCGCCTACGACCCGGTCTCCCACCGCTGCTGCCTCGCGCGCGCAGGTCATCCACTGCCTGTCATGGTCACCCCCGACGGCACTGCCGAGCTCCTCGATCTGCCGGCCGGACCGCCGCTGGGCCTTGGCGGGCTGCCCTTCGAATCGGTCGAAGTAGACCTCCCCGAAGGCAGTCTCCTCGCGCTCTACACCGATGGCCTCATCGAAAACCGCGGATGCGATCTGGATGAGGGACTCGACATGCTGCGTGACCTCATCGGTCGACCTGCCCCGTCCTTGGAGGCCCTCTGCGACACGGTGCTCGGGTCCCTGCTCCCTGAGCGGCCCGAGGACGACATCGCTCTCCTCATCGCCCGGACCCGGGCTCTGGGCACCGACCAGGTAGCCACCTGGGATTTGCCCTCCGACCCTGCTGTCGTCGCTCAGGCACGTACAAGCGCTTCCGCCCAGCTGACGGCCTGGGGACTGGATGACCTGGTGTTCACCACCGAACTGGTGGTGAGCGAACTGGTCACCAATGCCATTCGCTACGGCCAGCCGCCCATTCGGCTCCGTCTGATCTACGACGGAACGGTCATCTGCGAGGTCTCCGACGCCAGCAGTACCGCTCCGCATCTGCGCCGGGCTCGCGTCTTCGACGAGGGAGGACGAGGTCTGCTCCTTGTCGCCCAACTCACCCAGCGCTGGGGCACACGCCACATGCGCACGGGCAAGACCATCTGGGCCGAGCAGTCCATCGCGTCCTGAACCCGACTGCTGGACTCATGGCGAGCTGCCGCGAGTGCTGTCGGCCAGGTGAATCGCCGGCAGGTTCTCACGCTGGGCCGACGTCCCGAGCACCGCAGCGCTGGCGACCATATCGGCCCGGCGGCTCTCGACCGGAGATCGCAAAATGGCGAGTCGTTGAGGGGCTTCCCAGGCGGTGGCGACCAGCACCACCCGGCCACTCGGCCATCCTCGGCGCCTTCGGCCGCAGCAGCGTGACCAGCCGCCGGCGGCCGGCCTTGCGTATCTGTGCCGGAGAGCCGAACTGCTTCAGCAGGGTGAGGACGGCCGGGTGCTGCAACGGCAGTCCTAGCACCCGTTCCAGCGAGGGATGGATCTGGGTCAGCAGACCGTGCAGCCGGTTGGCGGCCCGGGTTGCTTCGCCGGCCGGGTCGTCGTCGAAGCCGACGATCATCTCCAGGCCCGGACTCGGGCGGATGACGTGCTTGCCCACGAGATCACCGTGATCCACCTGGCCTCGAAAGGTGCCTATGGAGGAGATCGGCACCGGGGTCTGGCCCAACCGGGTCACCGCCCGCGCCGAAGTCTTCACTTTCATCGAGACCTTCTATAACCGGCGCCGCCTCCGGAAACACGTTGTCTTCGGGTACATCACGCCCCACGAGACATACCAGCGGCTCCACAACGACCAAGCAGTCGCAACGTAGAAGAAGAGTGTCCAGGATCACGGAGAAACTTCAAGAACCGATTACCCCCGTCCGGGTGACACTGCCGACGGTGTGGACCCCTGATAATCGTCGTCAACCCGGCCATGAGATGCGAGTAGCCGAAGGGACACCCACTGTGACGTAGTAGCCCACCACGTCACCGGCAGGAGCCTCCGCTACTAGCACATGCCCGGCCCACGTAGCCGCGCTCCTACTCGGCTGCCGGGCCGTCCAAGAACCGGCCTTGGCGGGCCATCGGCAACCCCGATCCTCGCCCCGGCCCTTCTGGAAAGACAACGACCGGCTGGACTGATAACCAAGGATCGAGGCCTGAGGCGCTTCGCCCCACGGCATCGGCCAGCGAAGGCCATCCACCAGAGGCGCTGACCTGAGACTCCTGATCGATGCGATGCATCAGTGACCACTGAGTCAGGCCAGTAGATGTGATCGTGCACTTCACTTTCCCACCAAGAGGAGTAGTCGACGATGACCCACACCAAGTACACCGTTGCCGGCCACCAACCGGCCGTCCGAATTGCGCGCCTCGCTGATCTGCGGTCTCACCTGCGGACTGATGGGGCCGTAATGAGCGGCCTCATCAACTATGCAGAAACCACGCCAGGGCCTCTCATCGGTGCCCAAGGGTATGGCGCAGCAGTGGATCGCAAGTCGTGAAGGCGTCATTATTGCCGTACGGTGGTTGACTTGGTGCTTTGTGCTCGCCCAAGTGTGGGCACGATCAGTGATCGTGGTCCTGTGGCTGTTTTACCTGATCTTCTGTCGGCCACTGGGCTGCTTCCTGTTGCTGGGCCGATCGACCGCAGCGAAAAAAGCCGAGATCCTTGCCCTTCGTCATGAGGTCGCGGTGCTTCGCCGACAGGTCCAGCGGCTGCGGCTCTCATAGGCTGATCGTGCCGTGTTCTCCGCTCTCGCACGGCATCTGCCACCCGCCGCTGCGCGCCGTAGCCAGGGAGCCGGGGATAGCCTCCCCGGTGCTCTACCGGTACTTCCCCAGCCAGGAGGACCTCCTGACAACGCTGATCATTATGCCTACGGTGTGCCGACGGTCACGCAATTCCTCACCACGCCGAACTCGCCTCCTGTTACGGCACATTGGTGGATGTGCAAGAGCCTCGCATCTGAAGGGCAAGGCGAGAGTCGAGCGGACCATGCCCTGTGTCCGCGACTCGTTCTGGAGCGGGCGGCAGTTCGCCTCGATCGAGCACACGACCCTGCGGACGGTATGCAAGCCGTCCGGCACCGCTACACCGTCGACCAGGCGCGCACCATCGCGGCAGGGCCGCCCGCTCCACGCAGCACCCGCCTTGGTCGTTTGCATTGAATGGCCATTGCGCAGGACGAAATCCGTGCGTGCATATGAGGCACCCGCCAACAGCCCGCGGAAGCCGTGGACGAGCGCACTTGCTCCACCGATATGCCCACCCCGTTCAATCCCGTGGCCCAGAAGACCACGCCGGTAGCCCAAATCACAAGGTAGACATGAAACCATCCATGACACGTGTTCATGCCCACGACGAGCTGATCCCTCCGAGTCGATGGCAGGCCCGTGCTGTCCTGCTGCTGGGCACGTTGATCTTCTTCGCTTTTGGCTACAGCTTCCTCTCCCTGCCGGCCGTCGCCCCGTCACTGCTGAACTACCCCCCGTGGCACGTCACTCCCAGCACCTTGGGCATACTGGGCAGCGCCACCGCGCTGGGCCAGGTGATCGGTGCCTTCATGGGCAGCGGACTGAGTGATATCTACGGCCGCAGGGCTTGTATCGCCGTCTCCGTCGGGTGGTGCTCAGGCTGTATGTTGTTCACCGGGCTTGCCTCCAGCCTCATAGCCTTCGGTATCGGCCGCTTCCTTCTCGGTATTGGCCTGGGCATTCTGCTTCCGCTGGTCAGTACCCTTGTCGTGGATTGGTCCCGGCTGGGGCGCCGCTCGCTCTACTGCGGTGTCGCCCTGTCGGCCATACAGCTCGGTGGTTTGGCGGCGATAAGCGCCAGCCATATCTTCCTGGCTGGCAGGGAGTTCCATTGGGTGTTCCTGGTCGGTGTCCTCCCGATTCTGCTGGTGCCAGTCTGCTGGACCCTGATTCCGGTCGCGGAACCCAGTGAGGCGTCCCTACCGGATCGAGCCACACGCCGAAATTCACAGGTGGTCTCCAGCGAGTGGTGGGGCCTCTTTGAGCCAGGGTGGCCGGTCTCCAGCATCCTGTTCTGCATCGCGTCCTTCATTGGATTGCTGCTGATCTTCGGGGCGAGCTCCTGGCTGCCGACCCTGATGGTTCACGCGGGTTACGACCAGCATTCCACCTTCGAGTTCGTCCTCGCTTTCTACTTCGGGGCCGCCGGCATTACACTGATCTTCTCCATGATCGCCGACTGGGTTCCCATCAAATTGTGTGTCTTCACCCTGTTCCTCTGTGCCGCGGTGGCCATGCACACCCTGACCATGCATGAAGGCCATCTGGTCATGGTCGGGACGGTGGCTCTGTACGGCGGAGGGGTTGTGGGCGCCCAGAGCGTCATAATCTCCTATGTGGCCCGTTACTACCCGTACCAAATGCGCAATACTGCCCTCAGTTTCGTCGTCGGAATCGGCTATTGCGGGTCCGTCATCGGCCCCACTTACCTCAGCTTCCTGGACGGCCTGAAGTCCGATCCCGCAATTGGCTTCCGCTCCTTTGTCGCGCTGGCCATGGTCGGTGCGGTCGCCATCTTCTCGATTCCCCGGGGCGGTCTGAACGGTCCTTGACGGCTTGACACGCGCTCACCACGACGCAGCCGGGATACACCTGGACGAGGACATCCTCACCGCGCTGGAGAAGGATGCTCCCGAGGCGGAAAGGGCCAGGTCAAAAGGGGCAGCCTCGAAGAACAAGACGGACAGGACGCCGAAGCGGATCCCGGGCGGGAAGAACGACGACGCGTCCGGCGTCGCCGAAAACTCCGGCTGAAAGCCGCCCTCCTGGGACGCTCCAGAGGCGGGCAGACCAGCAAGGTCCGCCTCGTCGCCGACCGCAAGACCCCGGACAGCTACCTCGCCGGCCTCCACCTACGCGCCTCGATGATCTGGGTCAAAGACCTCCCCCGGACCACTAAATGATCACGACTCGATACACACCCTAGTGCTCCAGTCGCAATCGCTATCACCGCTGGTCAGAAGCGTGCTTCCGAGTGTAGCGAGCTGATGGGCCGTCATGTGGTGGGGGTTCGTGACCGGCGGTCCTCGATCGCTGTTGTTCTGATCGTGCAAAATGATGTGTGCCCTGATGCGTGGGTGGAAGAGCTGGACGAGGCTCTGTTGCGGGTTGGCCACCGGTCCCAGCAGGCCGTGCACGTAGGCTCGCATCCGCCGCCGTAAGTCCACTCGCCCGAACCGGTGGCCAATACGCACGAGTATCTCCTCCAGTTCCGCTGCCCAGGCATCGAGCTGCACATCGTCTCGCATGACAAGCACAACGGTCCGTCGCGCCCGAAGTCACGAACTCACAGCCCCTGACAGCGCGTCAGGCAAGTACACTCACAGACACACTCCTGACCAGCGACAATAGCGATCTGCGACTGGAGTACCAGGACACGAGGTCTGCCATATCCGCGACCGGGGCCAGCTCGTCCAGGCTATTCAGTGCGCCCGGTCGCCCATGTGACCTGTTGAGGTCCCTTTTACCCTTCGCAATCGATTACTGGAGCCAATCCCGAGGAGCTCACGGACCTGCTCGTCATCGTCCAGGAAGCCCTCGGGCTCCCCCGTCAGCGCGATACGACCCTTCACCATGACCGCCACCTGGTCTGCGACACGTAGCGCCAACGGAAGGTTCTGCTCAACGAGCAGTATCGTCACGCCAGCCGCAGCGAGCGCGGCGATGGTGTCCCCGATCAGGTCGACGACCGTCGGGGCGAGACCGTCCGACGGCTCATCCATGAGGAGCAGGCGGGGGTTGGTCAACAGCGCACGTCCGATTGCCAGCATCTCCTGCTCACCGCCCGACAGCTGGTCCCCCCGGTTGGTACGGCGCTCAACCAGGCGGGGGAAGAGGTCGTAGACGTCTGGAATGGTCCAGTCGCCAGGGCGGCGTGCTGCGATCCGCAGATTTTCCTCAACGGTCAGCATGCCGAAAACGCGGCGGCCCTGAGGTACCAGGGCTAGGCCAGCTCGGGCGATTCGGTCTGTCGAAAGGCCGACGAGCTCATGGCCGTCGAACCGGATCGAGCCGGTGACGTCCAGCATGCCCATGATGCTCGTCATCAGAGTGCTCTTACCAACGCCATTGCGTCCAAGCAGGCTGAGCACCGAGCCCCTCGACACGTCAATGTCGATGCCGTTTAGGACCGTCGTGCCGGGATGTCCGCCACGTAGGCCCCGGATCTCTAGCAGACTCACCGGGCCTCCTCACCGGACACCGTGCTCGCGGCGGACGCCGTCGAACCTAGGTACACCTGCTGTACCACCTCAGAGCCGCGCACGGACTCGGGATCGCCGTCGGCAGCGACCGAGCCCATGTGCAGCACCGAGATCCGGTCCGCCAGGGCGAACACCACGTCCAGGTCATGCTCGATGATCAAAACCGAGAGCTCTCGGGGCAGGGCCGCGACAAGATCAACGAATCGCTCCGTCTCGGCCGCCGACATCCCCGCCGTCGGCTCATCGAAGAGGATCAGTCGAGGTTCCAGCGCCAGGCCCAGAGCAACCTCCAACTGCCGCCGTTCGCCGTGCGCGAGCTCGGACGCGAAGTCGTGCGCGCGCTCGGCGAGCCCGGCCCGTTCCAGGGCCGAAGCAGCCCGTTCGACGACCGCGGCGCCATGCCCGCCCACGAGGCGATGAGGCGATCCGTGCCGACGCTCGACCGCGAGGACGACGTTCTGCAGAACGGTCATGGAGCCAAACGTGCTGGAGTGCTGGAAAGTCTTCGCCATGCCTAGGCGAGCGCGCTTGTGGTCGCCCATCTCCGAGATGTCCTTACCGAAGAACCGGACCGTACCGGACGTAGGCCGGATCGTCCCGGCGATCATCGCGAATAGTGTCGACTTGCCGGCCCCGTTGGGACCGATCAGAGCATGGCGGCTCCCCGCCTGAACCTGCAACGTCACCGAGTCGACGGCGACGACGGAGCCATAGGACTTGGTAAGGCCGACCAACTCGACCGCGGACTCCGTCATGCTGTCCGCCCTCCGCTATGCATGACCTGCTCCTGTGGTGGTCCGGGATCCGGCTCGGGCGGCTGGAGCGGCTCGGCCGACCGTGCCGGTCTGCGATTTACCAAGCCGGCCAACCCACGGGGCAGCACGTAGACGGCGACAACGAAGAAGAGCCCGAGGACGAGCGGGCCCCGGCCGCCGAGGTCCTGCCCAAGCACGTCGCTAACCACCACGATGAGCGCGGCGGCCAGGCAGGACCCCCAAATCGAACCAAGCCCACCAACGACTACGGCGAGCAGCAGCAGCCCTGCCATCTGGAAGCCGAGCTGGGAGGGGGCCACGAATCGGGGCGTCTGGGCCACGAGCACCCAGCCCGCCGCACCCGCAAAAGCCCCGGAGAGCACCCACACCCCGTACTTGTACCGCGCGGTCACGTAGCCGAGGCTGCGCATTCGCGGTTCGTTGTCGCGGATGCCGCGTAGCGCCGATCCGAACGGGGAGCGGACGATGATGGCGACAGCACCGACGCCCACGGTCGAGACTGCGAGCGCGTACCAGTACACGATCCCGGGCAGTGCGATCGGCACTCCTGGCATCAGCTCGAACGGCGCGCCCCCGCTCAGCCCGTCGCTGCCGCGGGTCACTGGACGCCATTGCAGGGCGAGGATGTATAGCAACTCGCCGATCGCCAGCGACAGCATGAGGAAGAAGACCTTCGACGCATGGACGGCAATCCATCCAGTCAGCGCGGCGGCCCCCGCGGCGGCGGCGATCGCGACGAGCAACTGGAGCCACGCGTTGGGCGTTAGCTCTCGCGCAACGATGACCGTCCCATAGGAACCCACGCCCGCATAGCCGGCGTGGGCGAGCGAGAGCAATCCGGCGTCGCCAACGAGGTTGATACTCACCGCCAGGAGCGCGTAGCCCATCAGGCTGGTCATCACCACGACCATGTACACGCTAGCGCCGAGCAGCGGCAGCGCCGCAAGCAGGACCAGGACCAGGACCCCTGCGGCGACCGACAGGCGGGTCCGCATGTGGGAGGGCGGCGCGCCCGTCACCGCGGCGGTCATCGGGCCACCGCCGCGATAGAGGCAAACAGGCCCTGCGGTCGGACCAGGATAACCAGCACCATCGCCCCGAATAGCAGGAACGACGCCAATTCGGGGACCAGTACGACGCCGAAGTTCTGCACCAGCCCGATAGTCAGCGAGCCCACCAGGGTCCCGAGGATGGAGCCGAGGCCGCCGATCACGATGACGACCAGAGCGAGTAGCAGAATCTCATTGCCAAGCCCGGTTGAGACGCCGTTCACGGGCCCAGCGACGACCCCGCCGAGGACCGCGAGGGCGGTCGCGCCGCCGAAAGTCAGCAGCCGCACCTTCGACACACTGATGCCCAAGGCAGCGACCATCTGGTCATCGGCCACGGTGGCCCGCACGACGGCTCCGGCCGACGTCCGTTCGAGCACGTACCACACCCCAGCGGCAACCACGGCCCCCAATGCGATCACCACGAGCCGATAGACGGGGTATGTGATTCCGCCGAGCTCCACCGAGTCGACGAGACCCGGGGGTGGTGCCACTCCGTGGTCGTCGCGGCCGAAGATCTCCGCCAGTAGCTCGGTGATGACGAGCGCAAGGCCGAGCGTCAGCACCGCTTGGTCGAGATGACCGCGCCGGCGCAGCGGGCGCAGCATCAGCATCAGCAGGAGTCCAATGACCACGCCCAGGACCAGCGCGACGACCAGAGCCATCGCCCATCCACCCCAGGTAGCCACGCGCTGCCCCGCCAGCGCGTACCCGATGTAGGAGCCGACGAGAAATATCGAGCCGTGGGCTAGGTTGAGAACGTCGAGCAGGCCGAATATCACGGTGAGGCCCACCGCCATAATGAAAAGGATCATCCCGGTCGCGACGCCATTGAGCAGGATGCCGAGCAGGTCTCCAAATGAGTTCACGATCCTCCGTTCCGTCACGATGCCGGGAGCTGCCCGACAGTCACGTTCTGTAGGCCCTGAGGTGTGCGATGGACCCCGGTGAGGTAAGCGCCGTTGACGTGCGCTCGCTTCGAAGCGGTGATCGCCACGGGGGCCTTTGACGGTCCCGACCGAGGCGATGGCAGGAGACGAGTGTCTATCTATTGGTGCGTCCATCACTGAGCCAAGGACAGCTCCTCGGCGAGTGAGGCGAAACGTTACGTGCGCCACAAGCACCTCGGATCACCCGAACGAGTACATTGAGGTGAAGCCCGGCCCGTTCCATTTTCGGCAACGCGGCACTGTCCAGGGCTCGAGAGCGGTTCGGACAGGCGAGAGCCCGTTCGTAAATGCCTCGGAACCGCTCAGCACGCCTACTGGACGAGGGTGCGGCGGTTCTTTATGGCGTCGCGCTGCTCGGCGAGCCGGGCTGGGGCGTTGACGCACAACGCCCCCACCACTACGCCATCCCGGCTATACACCGCGACGAGGCTGTCGTCGGTCCGCTCGTTGATCTGCACCTCAGTGGCGTTCGCGCGGCCGACGAACCGGAGTCTGGCGTCGAACTGGTCTGACCAGAGGTACGGGACCGGGGCGTAGGGTTCCGGATCGCCGAGCAGGCTGCGTGCCGCGTGCCGACCCTGCTCGACCGCGTTGGTCCACTGCTCAACGCGCATGGTCTCGTCGAACAAGGGGTTGTACCAGCGGGCGACGTCGCCGGCTGCCACGACGTTAGGCAGACTCGCTTGCAACCGGGCGTTGCAGACGACCCCGTCGGCTAGCAATAGCCCGCTCGTGCGCAACCAGCCAACGGCCGGGACCGCCCCTACCGCTGAGACAACGATGTCCGCGTCGAGCACCCGCCCGTCCTGCAGCCGTACCCGGTGACCGTGACCGCGGCCCGTCGGTTCGACGGCCACCGCGAACGCGTCGCACATGATCTTGACGCCGTGGCGCGCGTGGTACTGCCGAAACCAGTCCCCCACCTCGTCACCGAGGACACGCGCGAGCGGCACGGGCGCCACCTCGACCGCGGTGACGTTGACCCCTGCGGTCCGCAGCGACGCCGCCACCTCGAGCCCGAGGAACCCGGCTCCGACAATGACCACGTTCCCGCCGTCCGAAAGCCGCGACGACAGCCAGGCTGCGTCGTCGATCGAACGCAGCGTGTGGACCCCATGGTCACCGCCGTGTAACGGCCGAGTGGACGAGCCGGTTGCGATGACGAGCGACTCGTATGGCACGTCCTCCCCGTCGTCGAGACGCACCGTGCGGTCGCCGGGGCGCAACCGGGTCGCGGTGCGACCCAACTCCAAGCGCACGTCAAGGTCCGAGTACCAGGACGGGGCCCGCAGCGATCTCCACTCGGGCTCGTGCCCAGGACGCAGGCGGGTGAGTGGCGGGCGGTCATAGGGCCGATGGCTCTCTGCGCCGATCAGGACGAGTCCGCCGTCGTAACCCTCATTACGAAGAGCCTCCACGGCGTGCACGCCGGCGAGGGAAGCCCCCACCACGACGATTTGTCCCATACAGTGCTCCCCGATGATCTCCCACTGGTTAGTGGTCGCGTTGCTCCCACGCACGGGCGTTTGCGGCTCCCAGCATTCGCCGAGGCTGCCCGGGCCTCCCCATCGAATGTGCGGCAGGCGGCCCTGGCACCGATTGTCGGCCCCCGATCCACATCACGTTTGTTACCCGGACGAGGACTCTTTTCAGCGGCATCGGCACGAACGGCGGTCCGGGCCTGTCCACCACCGGGCTCCGTGGGGATACTGAGGCGACGGGCGCCGCATCATCGCTCAATCGCCGACTGCCCGCCCACGCTCGCGAGACTGGTGCTGGAGGCGGCTGCGGAGATGACTGCTACAAGATCCCAGGAGCGTGCGCGCCGACGGTTCGCGGACGCGTTGCAATCGGTGCTCACACTCGACGAGGTCGGCCAGGTTTTCATAGACCACGTCGACGACCTGCTCGAGGCCGACGCTCTCGGTCTCTACCGCTTCGGATCGGACGCGCGCCCGGTCGACGTGCTCTCGCCCGCGCAGTACGGGTTCCTGGACCTCTACGAACAGTACGGCCGGTCCGACGATCCCGTCCTGCAGTTCGTGCTGGAGCATCGGCGCCCGATCGACTCGTCGCACGCCATCTGCCCAGACCAGTGGCAG
>NZ_JBHYVB010000056.1:48277-56252 GCF_042750115.1 Streptomyces sp. NPDC059455 | reverse complement strand
CCTCGCGGTCGGGGCCTTCCCCTTGCTGAACCGGTTGCTGAACCGGTTGCCGAACCGGCTTGTGAAGGACGCTCAGCGCTTGTCGCGGGCCGACGGCGCCACCGTGACCTCGACCCGCTGGAACTCCTTCAGCTCCGAGTAGCCGGTCGTGGCCATCGCGCGGCGCAGCGCGCCGAAGAAGTTCATCGAGCCGTCGGTGGTGTGCGAGGGGCCGAGGAGGATCTCCTCGGTGGAGCCCACCGTGCCCAGGTTCATCCGCTTGCCGCGCGGCACCTCGTCATGCACGGCCTCCATGCCCCAGTGGTGACCGCGGCCCGGTGCGTCCGTGGCCCGGGCCAGCGGGGAGCCCATCATCACCGCGTCCGCGCCGCAGGCGACGGCCTTCGGCAGATCGCCGCTCCAGCCGACGCCGCCGTCGGCGATCACATGCACATAGCGGCCGCCGGACTCGTCCATGTAGTCCCGGCGGGCGGCGGCGACATCGGCGACCGCCGTGGCCATCGGCACCTGGATGCCCAGCACATTGCGGGTGGTGTGCGCGGCGCCGCCGCCGAAGCCCACCAGCACACCGGCCGCGCCGGTGCGCATCAGGTGCAGCGCGGCCGTGTAGGTGGCGCAGCCGCCCACGATCACCGGGACGTCCAGCTCATAGATGAACTGCTTGAGGTTGAGCGGCTCTGCGGCACCGGAGACATGCTCGGCGGAGACCGTGGTCCCGCGGATCACGAAGATGTCGACCCCCGCGTCCACCACGGCCTTGGAGAACTGCGCCGTGCGCTGCGGGGACAGGGCGGCGGCGGTCACCACGCCCGCGTCCCGCACCTCCTTCAGGCGCTGGCCGATCAGCTCCTCCTTGATCGGCTCGGCGTAGATCTCCTGCATCCGGGTGGTCGCGGTGCGCTCGTCCAGCTCGGCGATCTCCGCCAGCAGCGGCTCCGGGTCCTCGTAACGGGTCCAGAGCCCCTCGAGGTTGAGCACCCCGAGGCCGCCGAGCTCACCGATGCGGATCGCGGTGCGGGGCGAGACCACCGAGTCCATCGGCGCGGCCAGGAACGGCAGCTCGAAGCGGTAGGCGTCGATCTGCCAGGCGATCGAGACCTCCTTCGGGTCCCGGGTGCGACGACTCGGCACAACGGCGATGTCGTCGAACGCGTACGCCCTGCGGCCGCGCTTGCCGCGCCCGATCTCGATCTCAGTCACGTGGGTGCCTTTCCCTGTTCACGAACAGCAGTCCCAGTATCCCTGCCCGCACCGTCGCAAGGTCGCCCGGGTGAAATCGGCGCGGACGGCGCGGACAGCACGGATCAACGGACAGCGTGGATCAACGGCCGGAGTAGTTCGGCGCCTCGGTGGTCATCTGGATGTCATGCGGGTGGCTCTCCTTGAGGCCCGCCGCGGTGATCCGCACAAAGCGGCCCTTCTCCTTCAGCTCCGCCACATTGGCCGAGCCGACATAGCCCATCGACGCCCGCAGACCGCCCACCAGCTGGTGCGCGACCGAGGCCAGCGGGCCGCGGTAGGGCACCTGGCCCTCGATGCCCTCGGGGACCAGCTTGTCCTCGGACAGGACGTTGTCCTGGAAGTAGCGGTCCTTGGAGTACGAACGGGCCTGGCCACGCGTCTGCATCGCGGCCAGGGAGCCCATGCCCCGGTAGGACTTGAACTGCTTGCCGTTGATGAAGACCATCTCGCCCGGCGACTCCTCGCAGCCGGCCAGCAGGCTGCCCAGCATCACGGTGTCCGCACCGGCCGCGATCGCCTTGGCGATGTCGCCCGAGTACTGCAGACCGCCGTCGCCGATCAGCGGCACCCCGGCCGCGTGGCAGGCGCGGGCGGCCTCGTAGATCGCCGTCACCTGCGGCACGCCGATGCCCGCGACCACGCGCGTGGTGCAGATCGAACCCGGGCCGACGCCGACCTTGACCCCGTCCACCCCCGCGTCGATCAGCGCCTGGGCGCCATCCTTGGTGGCGACATTTCCGCCCACCACATCGACCGCGATATTGGACTTGATCTTGGCGATCATGTCGAGGATGCCCCGGCTGTGGCCGTGCGCGCTGTCCACGACCAGGAAGTCGGCCCCGGCCTCGACCAGCGCCTGCGCCCGCTCGTACGACTCGTCGCCGACGCCGACGGCGGCACCGACGACCAGCCGGCCGCCCGCGTCCTTCGCCGCGTGGGGGTACTTCTCGGCCTTCACGAAGTCCTTGACCGTGATCAGGCCCTTGAGCACGCCCGCGTCATCGACCAGCGGCAGCTTCTCGATCTTGTGGCGGCGCAGCAGCTGCATCGCGTCCTCGCCGGAGATCCCCACCTTGCCGGTGACCAGCGGCATCGGGGTCATGACCTCGCGGACCTGACGGCCCCGGTCGACCTCGAAGGCCATGTCACGGTTGGTGACGATGCCGAGCAGCTTGCCCACGGCGTCCGTGACCGGCACACCGCTGATGCGGAACTTCGCGCACAGCGCGTCCGCCTCGTGCAGCGTGGCGTCCGGCCGGACCGTGATCGGGTCGGTGACCATGCCGGACTCCGACCGCTTGACCAGGTCGACCTGGTTGGCCTGGTCCTCGATGGACAGATTGCGGTGCAGCACGCCCACGCCGCCCTGCCGGGCCATGGCGATGGCCATCCGGGATTCGGTGACCTTGTCCATGGCGGCGGACAGCAGCGGCACATTCACCCGGACGTTCCGGGAGACCCTGGACGAGGTGTCGACCGCGTTCGGCAGCACCTCGGAGGCGCCCGGCAGCAGCAGCACGTCGTCGTACGTCAGCCCGAGCATGGCGAACTTCTCAGGCACTCCGTCGACGTTGTCAGTCATGACACCCTTCCAATGGTCTTGCCCCAGCGCGGACTCCCATGCTAACGGGCTCCCCGAGTGCCTCATTCCGCCCTGTGGATAACTTCTCAGCGACCTGCTAAATGCGGAAGGCACAACAAGGTAACGAGCCCACCGGAACTCCGGTGGGCCCCGGGCTCACTGCTCGGCGAGCGCCCGCAGCCTGCTCAGCGCCCGGTGCTGGGCGACCCGCACCGCTCCGGGGGACATCCCGAGCATCTGCCCGGTCTCCTCCGCCGTCAGCCCGACCGCGACCCTCAGCAGCACCAGCTCGCGCTGGTTCTCCGGAAGGTTGGCCAGCAGCTTCTTGGCCCACTCCGCGTCGCTGCTGAGCAGCGCCCGCTCCTCGGGCCCCAGCGAATCGTCCGGCTGCTCCGGCATCTCGTCCGAGGGGAAGGCCGTGGAGCCCGGGTGGCGCATGGCGGCCCGCTGCAGATCGGCGACCTTGTGGGAGGCGATGGCCACGACGAACGCCTCGAAGGGCTTTCCGGTGTCGCGATAGCGCGGCAGCGCGCACAGCACCGCGAGACAGACCTCCTGCGCCAGGTCGTCCACGAAGTGGCGGGCATCACCCGGAAGTCGGGACAGTCTCGTACGGCAGTAGCGGAGGGCCAGCGGGTGGACCAGGGCCAGCAGATCGTGGGTGGCCTGCTCGTCCCCCTCGGTTGCGCGCCCGACGAGGGCGCCGATCGCCCCCGTACTCCCGGGAGCTCCCTTGGGGGCCCCTGGGCTTTCGTCGTCGCGCGGCATCCATCCATGGTGCCTCGGGCCCGGGGGGTCCGTGGCATCGCGTCCGTAGTTGTGCGCTGAAGCGTTATGAGCAGGTGCGCCGGCTGTCGTCATGTCCTGCGCTCTCCCCTCACGCCCGACCGACTCGTCCCCGAGGAACTCCACACCTTCAAGGATGCGGCATAGCGCGGGGAACTGATACAGGCCACCACCACAGCGCTCGCCGCGCACGCTTTCGCCCCGCCCGCCACCCGACGGGCGGGGACCGTCGCGCCCCCGCTGCGCAGCACGTCAGAACGGTCGTGGCCGGATCAGCGGACCAGACCCCAGCGGAACCCGAGGGCCACCGCATGCGCCCGGTCGGACGCGCCGAGCTTCTTGAACAACCGGCGTGCGTGCGTCTTGACCGTGTCCTCGGACAGGAACAGCTCGCGGCCGATCTCCGCGTTGGACCGGCCGTGGCTCATGCCCTCGAGCACCTGGATCTCGCGCGCGGTGAGCGTGGGCGCGGCGCCCATCTCGGCCGAACGCAGCCGGCGCGGGGCCAGCCGCCAGGTGGGGTCGGCGAGCGCCTGGGTCACGGTGGCGCGCAGCTCGGCGCGCGAGGCGTCCTTGTGCAGATAGCCACGGGCACCGGCGGCCACGGCCAGCGCCACGCCGTCCAGGTCCTCGGCGACCGTGAGCATGATGATCCGGGCGCCCGGGTCGGCGGAGAGCAGCCGCCGCACGGTCTCGACCCCGCCGAGACCGGGCATCCGTACGTCCATCAGAATCAGATCCGAGCGGTCGGCACCCCAGCGGCGGAGGACTTCCTCGCCGTTGGCCGCCGTCGTCACACGCTCGACGCCGGGCACGGTCGCCACCGCGCGGCGCAGCGCCTCTCGGGCAAGCGGGGAGTCGTCGCAGACGAGGACGGATGTCATGGCCGTCCTCCGCAGCTGATGCGCGTCACCTTGAGCCTCCAGGCTGGTACATATCGTCACCTGAGCGATTGACAGCCCCGGATATCTGTCCGAGAGCTTTACCCATCAACCGCCTCCGCACTCTCAACGACGGTCACCCGAAAGAGTTACGGGGTTCGGCGGCCACCTTCGACACTCTACGTGAGGGCTCGGACACGGAGCAGCTTCGTCGCGCCGGTCGCGTCCTTCGCGCCTCCCCCATAGGGCAGCCCCCGAGGCAGTCCCTTCGGTGGCATTTGGCGACCTTGCTTCCAATTTGGCGGTCTGTGTGGCTAGATTCGCAATGAGTCATATTTACATCTACTTACACCGTAGGTGTACGACCCAGGACACAGCGTCCGCAGCCGATCGCTTCGAGGAGATAAGGCAATGGCAGATTTCTCCCGTCTTCCCGGCCCGAATGCCGATCTCTGGGACTGGCAGCTCCTGGCCGCGTGTCGCGGGGTCGACAGCTCGCTCTTCTTCCACCCGGAGGGGGAGCGCGGCGCTGCCCGGAGCGCACGCGAGATGTCGGCGAAAGAGGTGTGCATGCGCTGCCCGGTACGGGCGCAGTGCGCGGCCCACGCCCTTGCCGTACGCGAGCCCTACGGAGTGTGGGGCGGACTGACCGAGGACGAGCGCGAGGAGCTCATGGGGCGGGCGCGGCATCGCGCGGTCGCCAGTACGGGCGCCCCGGGATCCTGATCCCGGTCTGACCCTGGCCAACTGAAGAAACGTTCCTCCTGTCGCCGCCCGGCGCCTGCGCGGACGGCCCCGGGGTGGTGTGCGCGCCGCTCATCTGCGGGCGGCCCGCTCCAGCCGGTCCAGCGTCGCCGCCACCGCCGGGACGCGGGCGAGGTCGGGCAGGGTCAGCGCCACCACTTCCCGGCGCACCGCCGGTTCCACCTCCAGCGTCGTGGCGCCCTTGGTCCGCACCGACTCCAGCGCCAGCTCGGGCAGCACCGCGACCCCCAGCCCGGCCCCGACCAGGCCGACGACCGTCGGATAGTCGTCCGTCGCGAAGTCGATGCGCGGGGTGAAGCCCTCGGACTCGCACACCTCCACCAGATGCCCCCGGCAGCGCGGGCAGCCCGCGATCCACGGCTCACCGGCCAGCTCGGCGATCCCCACCGCCCCGGCGCCCGCCAGCTTGTGCCCCTCCGGCACCACGCCCACCAGCCGATCGCTCAGCAGCGGCCGCAGGACCAGGTCGTCCCATTCGCCGCCGCCTCCCGAAGCCGCCTCCACCTCCGCGCTCACCTGCGGATACCGGAAGGCCAGCGCGATCTCGCAGTCGCCCGAGCGCAGCATCTCCACCGAGCCCGGAGGTTCGGCCTCCACGAGCGAGACCCGCGTCCCGGGGTGCGCCGCGCGCATCTCGGCGAGCGCCATGGGCACCAGGGTCGAGCTGCCGCTGGGGAAGGACACCAGCCGCACCCGGCCCGAGCGCAGCCCGGCGATCGCCGCGACCTCCTCCTCGGCGGCGGTCAGCCCGGCCAGGATCCCGCCGGCGTGCCGCACCAGCGCCCGGCCCGCCTCGGTCAGCCGCATCTCGCGCCCGCTGCGGATCAGCAGCGGGGTGCCCGCGGCGCCCTCCAGGGCCTTCATCTGCTGGCTGACGGCGGGCTGGGTGCAGCCGAGTTCACGGGCGGCGGCGGAGAAGGAGCCGGCGGCGGCCACCGCGCGCAGCACCCTGAGATGGCGGGCCTCGATCATGTCTTGAGCATAAGGGGCCCTTGGGTACCGGCCGGGATATTACGTCGACGCTTTGACCTCGCTGTTCTACGGTGCGGTCATGCCGCACACTCCACGCCCTCCAGCCGTCCTCACCGTGAACGTCGGCCGCGCGATGCCGAGCGCCCACACCGACTGGCCCGGCGGCACCGGCATCGACAAGCGGCCCGTCGACCACCCGGTGGCGGTCGCGGCCCCCGGGCCGAAGGGCCAGGCCGGAAGCGGTCTGGCCGGTGACTCGGTCTGCGACACCCGCCACCACGGCGGCGACGACCAGGCCGTCTACGCCTACGCCCGGGAGGACCTCGACGTCTGGGAGCGGGAGCTGGGCCGCGAGCTGGCCAATGGCGTCTTCGGCGAGAACCTCACCACCAGCGGTATCGACGTCAGCGGCGCCCTCATCGGCGAGCGCTGGCGGGTGGGGAGCGAGCTGCTGCTGGAGGTGACCTCACCGCGGATCCCGTGCCGTACGTTCGCCGGGTGGCTGGGCGAGCGGGGGTGGCTCAAGCGGTTCACCCAGGCCGCCGTGCCGGGTGCGTATCTGCGGGTGCTCGAGCCCGGCGAGATCCGCTCGGGCGACCCCGTCGAGATCGTGCACCGGCCCGACCACGAGGTGACGATCGCGTTCCTCTTCCGCGCCGAGACCACGGAGCGGGAGCTGCTGCCGAGGGTGCTGGCGGCCGGTGACGCGCTGCGTCCGGAAGTGCGGAAGGCCGCCCTGAAGTACCGGTCCGCAAAGGCGATCTGACGGAAGCCGGCGGGCGGAAGCTCTCATTCCGACGCAGATCGCTCGCGGTGCCGCTCGGCGGTCCGCCGGGACCTGCCATGGCCGATAACGTGCGCGTATGACGACTGCATTGATTACCGGAACCACCGCGGGCATCGGCGCCGCCTTCGCGGGCCGGCTCGCCGCCGACGGGCACAATCTGGTGCTCGTCGCACGCGATGAGAAGCGGCTGCGGGAGCAGGCCGCGGATCTGCACGACCGGCACGGCGTGGAGGCGGACGTGCTGGTGGCGGACCTCTCCGAGGATGACGGGATCGCTGCGGTCGAGGCCCGGCTGAAGGACCGTACCCACCCGGTCGATCTGCTCGTCAACAACGCCGGTTTCGGCAACCGCGCCCGCTATCTGGAGGTGCCGATCGCCGATGAGCTGCGGATGCTGAAGCTGCACTGCGAGGCGGTGCTGCGGCTGACCAGCGCGGGGGCCGGGACGATGCGCGACCGGGGGCGCGGCGGGGTGATCAATGTGGCGTCGGTCGCGGCCTTCTTCCCGCGCGGGACGTACGGGGCGAGCAAGGCGTGGGTCGTGCAGTTCACGCAGGGCGCGGCGAAGGACCTGGCCAGCTCGGGGGTGCGGCTGATGGCGCTGTGCCCGGGGTTCGTCCGTACGGAGTTCCACGCGCGGGCGGGGATCAGCCACGACAGCGTGCCCAGCTGGATGTGGCTGGACCCGGACCGGCTGGTCACGGCGGCGCTGAAGGATTTCGCCCGGGGCAAGTCGCTGTCCATCCCGGACCCGCGCTACAAGGCGATGTCGAGCCTGGCGAAGCTGGCCCCGCGCTCGGCCCTCTCCTCGATCTCCTCCAAGGTCGGCCGCCCCCCGGCGAAGGGGTAGCCGTCCGGCGGAACCGGAACACACGAAGGCGCGGCCGCCCGCCGGGGGGGCGCGCGGGGGGTCGGGCCGGGCGGCAGGGGGGGCGGCAACGGCAGTGGGGGCTCCGGCAC